>CAZSNW010000125.1:0-8011 GCA_964608245.1 uncultured Micromonosporaceae bacterium | reverse complement strand
CCCTCCTCGATGCCGGCGAACTCGCCGAGCACCACCACACCGATCTCGCGGATGTCCAGGTTCAGCGCCACGCCGAGGGTGCCGTCCTCGAACTCCAGCAGCTCCTGCGCCATGGTCGAGGGGAGACCCTCCACCCGCGCGATGCCGTCGCCGGCCTCGGTGACGGTGCCTACCTCCTCCCGGGAGACCTCCGGGGTGTACGAAGACACGTAGCGCTCCAGCGCGCCACGGATCTCCTCCGTCGAGATGGTCAGCTCGGCCATCCTCGTCCTTTCATGACTGGCTCGTGATCGTCAGCCCGACGCCAGGGCGGTCCGGGCCTGGGCGAGCCGGTGGGCGACCGTGCCGTCGTACAGGTCGGCACCGACCCGTACCCGGACGCCGCCGACGACCCGCGGATCGACTGTGGTCTTCAGGGAGATGTCCCGACCGTACCGCGCGGCCAGCGCCTGCTGCAGCCGGCGCTCCTGGTCGGCTCCCAGCGGAGCCGCCACGGTCACGTACGCGACCCCGCGGTCGCGGCGCTGCGCGGCGAGCTCGACCAGCCGGGTCAGCGCCGCGGACAGGTTGCGTCCGGCGAACCCGTGCAGCGCGATGACCGCCAGCCGGACCGTGATGTCGGTCGCCTTGCCCTGGAGCAGATCCTCCACCAGACCGGCCCGGCGCTCCACCGGCACCGACCGGTCGCCGAGGGCCGCAGCGAGCTCCGGCTCGTTGGCCACCACCTGACCGAACCGGAACAGCTCGTCCTCGACCTCGGCCAGCGTACCGTCGCGTTCGGCCGACGCGAGCAGCGCCTGCACCCCGAGCTCCTCGCACGCGTCGAGCAGCTCGGAGGCCGCCGACCAGCGGCCGCCGACCAGGACGTCGAGCAGCGAGAGGGTACGCTCCCCGACCCGCTGCTCCAGCAGACCGCGCAGCAGCCCGGCCCGGTCGGCGCCGGGGCGTGACGGGTCCGCGAGGGTCCGCCGCAGCCGGGGCTGCTCGGCCAGCAGCCCGGCCACCGCGAACAGCTCATCGGCGACCGCCCGCAGGTCGTCCGGGCTGGCCTGGCTGGCCAGCCCGTCGAGGTGTTCCCGGGCGGCCGCGTACGACTGGCGGCTGGCTGCCTGCATCAGCGCGCCCCCGCCTTCGCCGCGGTCTGGCCGGTGGCCTCGCCACCGGTCTCCAGCTCCTCCAGGAATCGCTCCACGGTGCGGTTGCGCCGGGCCTCCTCGGCCAGCGCCTCGCCGATGATCCGACCGGCCAGTTCGACCGCCAGCTCACCGACGTGGCTGCGCAGCTCCTGCAGGAGCCGCTCCCGCTCGGTGGCCAGCGCCTCCCGGCCGGCCGCGATCACCCGCTCGGCCTCCTCCCGCGCCCGGGCGAGCGTCTCCTCCCGGATCGCCGCGGCGTCGGCGCGCGCGTCGTCGCGGATCCTGGCCGCCTCGGTGCGGATCTCGGCGAGCTGCTGCTGGTACTGCTCGAGCAGCCGGTTGGCCTCGGCCTGGGCCTCGGCCGCGCGCTTGAGGCCGCCCTCGATCTCGTTCACCCGCCGCTGGTACATCTCCTCCATCCGCGGCAGGACGAACTTCATGAGAACGAAGACCAGCAGCGCGAAGGCCACACCGCCGACCACCAGCTCCTCCCACAGCGGGAGGATCGGGTTGTGCTCGGCGTGCTCTTCCGCCTGGGCCAGGAACATCGCAACCTCCGTCATGCGCCGTCACCTACCGGGTCGGTTGCGATCAACTGAACACGAAACCGAACGCGATACCCAGCAGCGCCAGCGCCTCGACGAGGGCGAAGCCGATCCACATGAACGGCTGCGTCATCCGCGACGACTCCGGCTGCCGCGCGGTCGCCTGGATGTACGCCGCGAAGATGATGCCGACGCCGATGCCCGGACCGATCGCGGCCAGACCGTAGCCGATGGCGCTGAGGCTACCGGTGACCTGTGCAAGAAACATGGTGACGGTTTCTCCTGTCTCGTCGGCGCGCACCGGTGGCGCGCGGGGTTGAACGGGTCAGTGCTCCTCGGCCAGCGCCCCTTGGACGTAGCTCGCGGTGAGGATGACGAACACGTACGCCTGCAGGATCGCGATCAGGAACTTCAACAGGGTCAGCGCGATCGCCATCACCCACGACAGCACGGAGAACGGGGCGAACCAGAGGTTCGCGTTCAGCAGTGCGAACCCGCCGAGGATGAAGACGACCAGGATCATGTGGCCGGCGAACATGTTCGCGAACAACCGCAGCGCGAGCGTCACCGGCCGCACGATGAAGTTCGACAGGAACTCGATCGGGATCAGCAGGGGCTGCACGAACCACGGCGCCGGGGCCACGATCTGGTGCTTGAAGTAGCCCCAGCCCCCGTGCTTCCGCACGCCGGCGTAGATGAACAGCACGTAGCTGATCGCCGCCAGCAGGATTGGGAAGGCGATGTGCGAGTTCGGCGAGAACTGCAGCGGCGGGATCAGCCCGAACAGGTTGGTCAGCAGGATGAAGCAGAACAGGACGGTGAAGTAGCCGGCGAACCGGACCCCGTCCTTTCCGATCATGTCGACCGCGAGCTTGTCCCGCACGAACTCGTAGATGGCCTCCGCCATCCACTGGCGCCGCGTGGGCACGACCTGCGGCGAGCGGTACGCCCAGAGGAAGAAGATGATCAGTACCGCGACAGCCAGCCACACCAGGACGGTCGCCTTGGTGATCCAGTTACCGGCGCCGGGCACGATGCTGGGCAGGAAGAAGGTCTCCTCGACGCCGGGCGGGAACTCCGCCGCGAGCGATCGGCTCACCAGTGTGCGCACCCTGTCCCTTTCCCGCTCAGGTGGCCAGCCGCCGCATGATGAGGTATACCGCGGCCGCGGCCCCCACCACCGCCCCTACAGCGGTGGCCACACCTCCGGTGGACAGCCACCGGTCGACCAGCCAACCGACGAACCCCCACACGAGGATCCCGGTGACCAGGTAGGCGATCGCCGTGTAGCCCTGGCCCGCCCCACTCGGCCCCGGACCCGCCGGAGGCTTGTCGTCGACCATGTCGCGGCGACATTATCAGCTGTTGCGGAGCGACTCGTCGGCACCCCCCGGTGGGTGGTACTCGAGTCGTGGCTGGTGACGCAGCAACCACCAGACGTGAGTGCCGTTCCAGACCACCACCCCGGCGACCACGCCGGCGCCGAGCGCCGGCAGCCCGTCCCACCGGGCCGCCACCACCGAGGCCATCACCACGCCGATGGCGGTGAACTTCACCAGGTACGCGACGAGGCCCACCGGCAGCACGAGCCGCGGATCCTTCCGGTCGGCCCAGGCGATCGCCAGCGTGGAGAACAGGTAGCTGCCGGCGACGGTCCCGACCCCGGCCGCCGCACCGGCGGCGCCGGGCGCCCCGTGGACCGCCAGACCCGCCGCCGCGGCCACCACCAGCAGCGCGAGCGACGACAGCAGCGGCACCGGCAGGTGTTCCAGCCGCCACCGCCAGCCGGGCGCCGGTACGCGCGGCGTCGCGGGAGTCGGCGCGGCGCCCGCCGGGGCCTCGAGTCGGGTGTCCACGCCGGCGAGGGTACCCGGGGCCGCCGGCCGCGTCCGGTAGCGGCCTGCGGCCGCAGCGGGATCTCGGAGGCGACCTCGAATCAGCGGGGCCTCAGGTCGGCCCGCGCGCTCAGGTCAGCAGCAGACGCGCCAGCGGGCGTACCGTCTGTTCGATCTCGTCGGCGACCCGGCTGAACACCTCGTCCGGGTAGCCCCACGGGTCGAACAGGTCGTCGGCGCGCGGCCGCGGGGGGCCCGCGCCCCCCCCCGGGCCCCCCGCCCCCCCCGCGGGGGCCCCCGGGCGCACCCCCGCGCCGGGGTCCCCCCCGGGGCACACCTGGGGGGGGGCGCGCCCGGGCGGTCCGCGGCCCCGCGCCGCGTCGACCGCCGCCACCAGGGCGGTGCCCCGCGCGTACACCCCCTCCGGGGTCAGGGCCGCCGGCGGCAACGACCCGGGGTCGATCCGGTCCAGCAGCCGGCCGAACTCGCCCAGCACGAAGACGCGGCCGGCCGCGTCCGGGCGCATCGACACCACGTACTCCCACTGGTCGACGGTGGCGCACAGCACAAGGTCCGAGCCGTCGACGTGGTCGGGGCCGAGCCGGCGGGCGGCGAAACCGGTGGTGTCGCCGCCGCGGGCGCGGACCTGGCGGGTTGCGCCGGGGCTCATCGGTTCCCCGGCGTGCCAGCCGCCGGTACCGGCGCTGTGGCTGTGCACCAGTGCGTCCACCTTGGACTGATCCATGCCGGCGACCTCGGCGACCGCGAGCCGCAGCAGCCGTTCGGCCATGGGCGACCGGCAGATGTTGCCCATGCACACGTGCAGCACGGTGAACGGTGGCGTCCCCGGCACCGGTTCACTCCCCTCCCCGGCCGCCTGCCGTGGCCGGCTCCTCGTCGTCCGTCACCAGGTCGGGCACCACCTCGCGCAGCCGGTCGACCGGCAGTGCGCCAACCCGGAGCAACCGTGGCCGCTCCCCGGTGAGGTCCACGATCGTGGAGGCCACCGGCGCCCCGCACGGGCCGCCGTCGAGGTAGACCGCGACCGCGTACCCCAACTGCTCGCGCGCCTGCTCCACGGTGACCGCCGGCGGCTGACCGTGCCGGTTGGCCGACGACACCGCCATCGGACCGGTCTCGCGCAGCACCTCCAGGGCCACCGGGTGCAGCGGCATCCGGACCGCCACCGTGCCGCCGGTCTCCCCCAGGTCCCAGCTGAGCGTCGGCGTGTACCGGACCACGATGGTCAGCCCGCCCGGCCAGAACGCGTCCGCCAGCGCCTCGGCCGCCGGCGGCGGGGTGAGCACGAGCCCGTCCAGGGTGCGCCGGGAGCCGATGAGCACCGGCACCGGCGTGTTGCGGTCCCGACCCTTGGCGCGCAGCGCCGCCGCCACCGCCTGCCGGTTGAACGCGTCGCACCCCACCCCGTAGACGGTGTCGGTGGGCAGCACCACCAGGTCGCCTCGCCGCACCGCGGCCACCGCCGCCTCGACCCCCCGGTCGCGTTCGGCCGGCAGCCGGCAGTCGTAGACCCTCACGCCCGGCAAGTCTGCCATCCCGGTCACCGCCCGCCCGACGCCCCGCCGGTCCGGGGTGTCCGGGTCGCGGAGGCGAACCGCGGCCGCCCGGCGAGGTCGCGGTGGTCGGCCACGTCGGCGAACCGGCCGTCGGCGACGAGCAGCGCCGGCACCGCCTCGCCGTGGGTGTCGTCGTGCTCGACCACCAGCAGGCCGCCCGGCCGCAGCAGGTCGGCCGCCCGGGCGACGACGTGGCGGATCACCGCCAGCCCGTCGGGACCGGCGAACACCGCGCCGGCCGGTTCGTGGTCGGCCACCTCCGGCGGCACCGGCGTGCCCTCCGGCACGTACGGCGGGTTGCTCATCACCACGTCGACCGCGCCGCGCAGCATTGCGAGCAGCCCCGGGTCGGCGACGTCACCGTCGATCACCTGCACCGGCGGATCCCCGCGGGAGGCCCGGTCGGCGGCGTTGCGGCGCAGCCACCGCAGCGCCGCCGGCGAGCTCTCCACCGCGTACACCCGCGCGCCGGCCAGCTCCTGCGCCAGCGCCAGCGCGAGCGCCCCGCTGCCGCTGCACAGGTCCACCACCACCGTTCCGCCGGTCTCGTCGGGTCGCGGACCGACCGCCGAGAGCACCCGGTCGACCAGCAGCTCGGTCTCCGGGCGGGGGACGAACACCCCGGGCCCGACCGCGAGCTCCAGGTACCGGAACGGCGCGGTGCCGGTCAGGTACTGCAGCGGCTCTCGCCGCGCCCGCCGCGCCACCAGCTCGTCGAACCGGCGGCGCTGGTCGTCGGTCATCCCCGCGACCACCGGCAGCCGGCTGCGTGGCACCGCCAGCACGTGCGCGGCGAGCAGCTCGGCGTCGACCCGGGGGGAGGCGACCCCGGCGGCGGCCAGCCGGGCGGCCGCGGCGGCGACCGCCTCGGTCACGTGTGCGGTGCGGGACGGACTCACGGCCCCATCCTGCCCGCCGGGCCCCACTCAGCGACAACTTCGCCGCAGTTGTCACGCGCGGGGCGCCATCGCCGGCAACTTCGCCGCAGTTGTCGCTCTCGCGGCATCCTCGGCGACAACTTCGCCGCAGTTGTCGCGTGCAAGGGCCGCCCAAGATCCACACTGGCCCGGTCCGGATACGGACGATCCGTACCCGCGGTCACACCTCGGATGCGCACTGTCCACAACGGTGACACAAGTTGATCCGTTGACGGACAAGCTGTGCGTCGGGCCTGGTCGGAAGCGCTCCCGCAGCCCGATAATCACAGCGCGTGCCCGACCGGCGCTGCCGGTGGACCGGGCGGACAGGAGGGGTGGCGGTGAGGTGGCGCGACCGGTTCGGGGCGGAGGTCGACGTCGCGACCAGCGCCCGCGAGCTGTTGATCAACGGGCGGGCCGCCGCCGCCCTGCGCCAGGCCGAGCAGGCCCTGGAGACCCTCACCAACCCGTACGCGCTCGCCACGGCCCACCTGGACCGGATCTGCGCCATGGTCAACCTCGGCCGCACCGCGGAGTACACCGCCGCGGTCGACCAGGCCTTCGCCGCGATCCGGGAGCTGCCCGAGCCGTACCCGCACGGCCACCTGCACGCGCTGGCCTCGCTGGCTGCCCGGGAGCAGGGCGCGCCGGAGCGGGGCCTGACCCACCTGGTGTACGCCTCCCGGGCGCTGTCGGCCGCCACCCACGTCGACGAGGACGTCGCCTGGGGCTGGCACGACCTGGCGATGGCCTACTCCTACCTGGGCTTCCACGGGTACGCGCTGGACGCGCTCTCCCGCGCCCGTCACGTGGGCGCCCGTGCCGGCGTACCGCTGGGGCACTTCGCGGTGCCGGGTATCCGGCTGCGCATGGCACTGTCGCTGGACCACTGCGGCGACACCGATGGCTGCCTGCGGGTCCTGCGGGACCTCGTCACCGAGCTGTCCCTGTACTCCGACTCCACGCTGCGCCCCAGCAGCCTGGCCGCCTACGGGTACGCGCTGGCGCGGATGGCCGCGTTGGGCGAGCAGCCCTGCCAGGACCCGCGCCCGCTGCTGGCCGCCGAGGGGGAGGGCCGGCGGCTGTGGGACATGCAGGCGCTCGGTGAGGTGTGCCTGCTGATCGCCGCGGGTAAGGCGGAGGACGCGCTGGCCCGGCTGGAGTCGGTCTCCGTCTCCCCGGACACCTTCGGGGTGGCCGAGCCGGCCCGGCTGCGCAGCATCGCCCACGCCGCTGCCGGCGACCATGCGGCCGCGCACGAGGCCGACCGGCGCGCGTTCCGGCTCGCGGCGCAGCGCAGCGACCGGCTGCGGGACCTCTTCCTGGAGGGTCTGGCGGCCCGGCTCGACCACGAGGACCTGCGCCGGGCGGCCACCCTGGCCGGCGGGGAGCCGATGACCGACCCGCTGACCACCCTGCCGAACCGGCGGCACCTGGACCGCTACCTGGGGGCGCTGGCCGGGCGGGGCGGCCGGGCGATGGTCGGCACGGTGGACGTCACCGGCATGGGCGAGGTCAACCAGCGGCACGGCCGGATCGCCGGCGACCTGGTGCTGCGCCGGGTGGCGAACCTGTTGGAACGCGTCATGCGGCGCGGGGACTTCATCGCGCGGCTCGGCAACGACGAGTTCGCGGTGGTGCTGCCGGGCGCCACCCCGCAGGACGCCACCGAGGTGGGCCGCCGGATCCGCCGCGCGGTGGCGGAGGAGGACTGGCAGTCGCTGATCCCCGGTGACCGGATCTCCGTCAACCTGACCTGGCAGGAACAGCCGGGCGCCCGGACCTTCGTCGCGTGAGGACGCCCGGGTCTCCGTCGGGGCGTCGACGGGGGTACGCCGACCGTCCTAGTGCGGCGGCGGTTCGCCGGCGAGCCGGGCACGCCGGTCGGCCTCGGCCAGCGCGTCGAGCACGCCGTCGAGCTCCCCGTCGAGCACCATGTCGAGCTGGTACGCGGTGTAGTTGATCCGGTGGTCGGTGATCCGGTTCTGCGGGAAGTTGTAG
>CAZSNW010000124.1:289-8045 GCA_964608245.1 uncultured Micromonosporaceae bacterium | reverse complement strand
CCCGTGCCTGCCGGAAGAAGACCGGCCCCGGGTCGGAGAGCTTGATGGCGATGGCCACCACGGCGAACAGCGGCGCGAGCACGACCAGCCCGATCGCGGCCGCCACCCGGTCCATGAGGTTCTTGACCAGCCAGGCCACCCCCGACAGGGTGGGTTCCTCCACGTGCAGCAGCGGCAGGCCTTCGATCGGGCGGATGTGCACCCGCGGGCCGACGATGTCGGTGAGCTGCGGCGCGACCACCAGGTCCACCCCGCTGCCCTCCAACTGCCAGGCCAGTCGGCGCAGCTCGCCCGGCTCGGTGCTGGCGGTCCCGCACACCGCGATGGTGTCCGCGCCCAGCTCGCGGACCAGCGGCAGCAGTTGCCGGCTGGGCGGGAAGACCGGCACCGGGGTGCGCAGGCCGCGGGCGGCGCCGTACCCGTCGGTCAGCCGGATGCCGACCGGCACCAGCCCGGCCGCCGGTACCCGCGTGACCGCCCGGCAGATCTCCAGCGCCTCCGGCAGCGTCCCCACCAGCAGCGTCCGGTGGATGGCCCGACCGCGCCGGCGTCGGACGTGGTGCAGCACCTTGCGCGCGGCGGCCCGGAAGATCAGCAGGTACAGCCCGGCGGCGCCCAGCGCGGTGGCCACCGAGGCCCGCGACAGGTCCGCCTTGGTGGCGAACGCGAGGAACGACACGCTGGCGGTCACCGCCACCCCCGCGCGGGCGACCCGCTTGAACTCCTCCGTCCCCAACCCCAGGTGGCGCCGGTCGTAGGCGCCGTTGGCCCACAGCATGACCAGCCACGCCATCGGCAACAGCAGGTACGCGGTGGGGGCGAACCACTCGTTGACCGTGTCGCCGCGGAAACCGGCGTCCGCCTGGGTGAACAGGGCGGTGGCGGTCAGGCTCGCCAGCGCGGCGCCGCTGAAGTCCAGCAGCAGCAGCACCGCGACGTAGGGCCGGTGCCAGCGGGCGAGGCGGCGGTGCGGCCGCAGCCACGAGGTGCGCGGCACGCCGTTGGGCGTCGGCGCCGGTGCCGAAGTCGACGCCCACGCCGCCACCGGCTCCGCCGGCTTGACCGTCTCGCCCGGGGACCCGATCTCGAAGATCTCGAACCTGTCGGAGTCTGGCACGGCTGTTCCGTCCTCACCCGCCAGCATCCTGGAATCACCGCGGCGGGGCCCGGGGATCGGGCGATGGAGGCTGGTCGTCATGTCTCGGGCAGTTTACGGCGTGTCCGCTACCGGACAAGCCTCGACAGCCGACGATCGGCCAGCGGCCGGCCACCGGTCTGACAGCCGGGACAGTACTGGAGACTCGAGTCGGCGAACGACACTTCCCGGATCGTCTCCCCGCACACCGGGCAGGGCAGTCCGGTGCGGCCGTGCACCGCCAGTCCCGACCGTTTCTCCGCCTTCAGGGTGGCCGCCTTCTGACCGACCGAACGCGCCACCGCGTCGGAGAGTACCCGCTGCACGGCCGCGTGAAGCTCGGCGTACTGGTCGTCGGTCAGCCGTGCGGTGAGAGCGAACGGCGACATCCGGGCGGCGTGGAGGATCTCGTCGGAGTACGCGTTGCCGATGCCGGCGATCACGCCCTGGTCGGTCAGCATCCCCTTGACCTGCCCGTTGCGCGACCGCATCCGCGCGGCGAAGGTGGCCACGTCGACGGCGAGGGCGTCCGGGCCCAGCCGGGCCACCCCCGGCACCTGCGCCGGGTCGGTGACCAGGTAGACCGCCAGGCGCTTCGTCGTGCCCATCTCGGTGAGGTCGAACCCGGAGCCGTCGTCGAGCCGCACCCGCAGGGCGACCGGCCCCCGGCCGGGCCGCAGCGGCGCGCCCGGCAGCGACTCCCGGTAGTGCAGCCAGCCGGCCCGGGCGAGGTGGGCGACCAGGTGCAACCCGTCGGAGAGCTCCACGTCGAGGAACTTCCCGTGGCGGCCGGCACCGGTGATCCGTCGGCCGGCGGCCGCGGACAGCGGCGGATCGTAGGTCTTGACCGCGGAGATCGCGCCGACCTCGACCCGGGTCACGGTGTGGCCGGCCGCCCGCTCGCGCAGGTACGCGGCGAGTGCCTCGACCTCGGGCAGCTCCGGCATGCCCGCCACGGTACCTCGCGGTACCGACGCGGGTGGGGTCTGCGCGGGACGCCGCCGTAGGCTTCGCAGCGTGAGGGTGGTGGTGGCGCACAACCGGTACCGGTCGGCGCAGCCCTCCGGCGAGAACCGGGTGGTGGACGCGGAGATCGCCCAGCTGCGCGCCGCCGGGGTGGAGGTGCGGCCGCTGCTGCGCAGCTCCGACGACATCGCCACCCTGCCGCCGCACCGCCGCGCGCTGTTGCCCGTCTCACCGCTGTGGAACCCCGACGCCCGGCGCGAACTGGTCGAGGTGCTGCGCACGTGGCGGCCGGACGTGCTGCACCTGCACAACCCCTACCCACTGCTGTCGCCGTGGCTGGTCCGCACCGCCCACCGGTTCGGGGTGCCGGTGGTGCACACGGTGCACAACTTCCGGCAGGTCTGCCCGGCCGGCATCTTCTTCCGCGACGGCCGGGTCTGCTACGACTGCCGGGACCGGCGGCTCGCCCTGCCCGCGGTCGTGCACCGCTGCTACCGGGGTTCGGCGGCGCAGAGCGCGGTGATGGCGGCCACCCTGGCCGCGCACCGCCCCACCTGGCTGTCGGTGGACCGGTTCGTGGCGCTCACCACCGCGGTCGCCGAGCACCTGGTGCGCTACGGGGTGCCGGAGGAGCGGATCGTCGTCAAACCCAACGCGGTCGCCGACCCAGGGCCGCCCGGGGGTCCCGGCGAGGGCTTCCTCTACCTCGGCCGGCTGAGCGCCGAGAAGGGGGTGGAGCTGCTGCTGGAGGCCTGGCGGCGGCACCCGGAGGGCTCCCTCGGCCCGCTGCGGATCGCCGGCGACGGGCCGCTGCGGCCGCTCGTGCAGCAGGTGACCTCGGCCCGCTCGGATGTCACCTGGCTCGGCCCGCTCGACCCGCCCGCCGCCCGGGCGGCGCTCGCTGACGCCGCCGTGGTGGTCGCCCCCTCCACCTGCGACGACGTGCTACCCACCGTGGTGATCGAGGCGCTGGCCGCCGGCCGGCCGGTGCTGGGGACGGCCATGGGCGGCATCCCCTACCTGGTCGGCGACGCCGGGTGGGTGGTGCCGCCCGAACCGCAGGCGCTGGCCGCGGCGCTGCCGCAGGCGGCGGCCGGGGCGGCGGGGCTGTCCCGGACCGCCCGGGCACGGTACGAGACGACCTTCCACCCGGACGTGGTGGTCCGCCGGCTCATCGAGGTCTACGAGAGCGTCCGTCCGACCGGTCGGCGGTGACCGCGTACCGCCGCGGTCTCCGGCTCACCGCTTTGGGGCGGTGCGCAGCGCCCGGCGGGCAGCGAACGCGATCGACGCCGCCAGGAACCCGCCGTTGACCACGATCGCCGCCACCAGGTACCACCACATCGCCGACGGGGCGACAAGCAGCACGAGAGCCGCCACGAAGAAGAGCAGCCCCGGGTCGCGGACCAGCTTGATCACGCGTACCGGCAGCGAGGTCGAGGGCACCATGCTCGCCGCCGCCGGTCCCGACTGGAGCGCCGAGGTCACCAGCGCCACCATCCACGTGCCGGCGAACACCACCACCAGCCACACCGGGGTGTCCGGCCGCTGCGCCACCGTCACCGTCGACAGCGCGGTGACCAGGGCGATCTGCAGCGCCACGTCGCAGAGGATGTCGGTACGCGCCCCGGCGTTGCTCGTCTGCCCGGTGGCGCGGGCCAGCTGCCCGTCGGCGCAGTCGAACGCGTACGCCAACTGCCAGCCGACCAGGGCGAGGAGCCCCACCGACCAGGCCGGTACCCGGCCGTCGGCCACCGGCTGGGCGAGCACGGTGACCGTGACCGAGGTGGAAAGCCCGATCACCAGGTTGGTCAGGGTGAGCACGGTGGGGGGGAGTCCCAGGCGGTACGCGGTCGCCGACAGCACGGTGCCGATCCACTGACCGGTGGCCTCGCTGAACAGGCCACCGCCCTTGTTGACCGCGTAGTAGTCGGTCAGCCGGGGCGGCCGCGTCGCCACCGCCGGCTCACTCGTCGATCGCACGCAGGTAGTCTGCCAGCCTCGCCGCGATCTGCTCGGGGGGCAGGTCCAGGTGCTCCAGCACGGTGTAGCGGTCCGGGCGGGTGCGCGGCGCGTACGCCACCGCCTCGACGAACTGCGCGTCCGTGAGCCCCAGGTCGGACGGGCGTACCGGCAGGCCGTGGCGGCGCAGGCACGCCAGCAGCGCGCCGAACCACGGGTCGCCGCGCAGGAACGTGCAGAACAGCGCGCCCAGGCCCACCTGTTCGCCGTGGGTGCCGGCCCCCGGGTGCAGCGCGTCCAGCGCGTGGCTGATCTCGTGGCAGCCGCCGGAGACCGGCCGGGTCGAGCCGGCCACCGAGGAGGCGAGCCCGCCGAGGATGAGCGCCTCGGCCAGGGTGGCGAGGAAACTGTCGTCGTCCAGGCCGCCCGGGTGGTGCAGCAGCGCCTCGGCGCCGGTACGCGCCAGCGTGATCGCCAGCCCGTCCAGCGGTTCGCCGCGTACCCGGTGGGCCAGCTCCCAGTCGGCGCACGCGGACAGGTTGGACAGGGCGTCGCCGATGCCGGAGCGGGTCTGCCGGTCGGGGCCGCGGGCCACGAAGTCGAGGTCCACCACCACCGCGATCGGGATGTGCACGCCGTACGAGCCGTGGCCGCCCTCGTGCCACAGGGAGGCGGTGGGGGAGGCGAGCCCGTCGTGGGCCAGGCTGGTGGCGACGCTGACCATCGGCAGGCCGTAGCGGCTGGCCGCCCACTTGGTGGTGTCCAGGGTCTTGCCGCCTCCGATGCCGACCACCGCGTCGTAGTGGCGTTGCCGCAGCTTGGCGCCGAGGTCCTGGGCGGCCTCCAGGGTGCCGCCGGCCACCACGAACAGGTCGGCCGCCCCCAGCTGCGGCCGCACCAGCTCGGCCACCCGCTCGCCCTGGCCGGGGCCGACCACCACCGCCACGTCGCCGCCGGAGCTGATCCGCCGGTCGGCGAGCAGCTCGCCGAGCCGGGCGATCGCCCCGCGACGGATCTCGATCGCCAGCGGGGTGTTGACGGTGCGGGCTAGCAGCGGCATGCGATCTCCCGGGCCCGGGCCAGGTCGGCGTGGTCGTCGACCTCCACCCACTCCACCTCGCCGATGTCGGCGGTGCGCACCGTGCCGCCCCGGTCGGCGTACTCCTGGAACCCGTCCTCGTAGTACAGGGACGGGTCGCGTCGCCAGGTGGCCTTCAACGCCTCGGCGAGCCCGGCGGCGGCGGCCGGTTCGATGAGGCAGGCGCCGATGTACTCGCCGTCGGCGGCGGTCGGGTCGATCGACTTGTGGATGCGCGCCAGCCGGCCGTCGCTGTCGAGGACGACCTTCATCTCCTCGTCGGCGAGCTTCTTGCGGCGGTCGAGGGCGAGCAGGATCTCCGGGCCGCGGGCCGCCAGCAGCGTCTCCTCCACGCTCGCCGGGTGCACGGTGTCGCCGTTGACCAGGAGCACGCCCTCGGGGAAGTAGTCGCGCGCCAGCCACAGTGAATACGCGTTGTTCCACTGTTCGGCCCGGTCGTTGTGGACCAGGTCGAGCCTCACCCCGTGGCGACGTTCGAGCGCGTCGCGGCGGTCGCGGACCGCGTCGGCGGCGTACCCGACGACCACGGTGACGTCGACCAGGCCCACGTGGGCGAGGTTGCGCAGGGCGATGTCGAGGATGGTGGTGTCGCCGTCGACAGGCAGCAGCGCCTTGGGCAGCGTGTCGGTCGCCGGACGCAGCCTGCGACCCGCCCCGGCCGCCAGCACCATCCCGATCATCCGCTCCTCCTCTCCACCACCCGCCCCCTTCTCGGCGACAACTTCGCCGCAGTTGTCACCTGAGGCGCCTGTTTCCCGGCAACTTCGCCGCAGTTGTCACGCGAAGTGCCGTCTTCAGCGACAACATCGCCGCAGTTGCCGGGGGAAGTGTCGCCCGACAGTCTCGCCGACCGGGGCAACGCAGGGAAAATCCGGGGCCCGGCTCAGGCGGGCGGGGCGTTCACCGCGGTCTCCAGGGCGATCTCCACCATCGTCCGGAAGCCGCGCTCCCGCTCCTCCGCGCTCAGCCGTTCCTTGGTACGCAGATGGTCGCTGACGGTGAGCAGGCTGAGCGCACGGGCACCGCCGGCGGCGGCGACCGTGTAGATCGCGGCGCTCTCCATCTCCACCGCCAGCAACCCGTGGCTGGCCAGCCGCTCGTAGAGGTCCGGCCGGGTGGTGTAGAACGCGTCGACGGTCGCCACCGGGCCCACCTGCACCGGCACCCCGCGGCGCTCGGCCACCTCCACCGTGGTCCGCAGCAGCCCGAAGTCGGCCACCGGCGCGAAGTCGATCAGGCCGTCGAACCGCAGCCGGTTCATCGACGACTCGGTGGAGCAGCCGATCGCCGCCAACAGGTCGTGCAGCCCGAGCCGGTCGCTGATCGCGCCGCACGAGCCGATCCGGATGAGCGTGTCGGCGCCGTACTCGTGGACCAGCTCGTGGGCGTAGATCGCGGCCGACGGCATGCCCATGCCGGTACCCTGCACCGACACCTCCACCCCCTGCCAGCGGCCGGTGTAGCCGAGCATGTTGCGCACGGTGGAGTAGCAGCGCGGCTCGGTCAGGTACGTCTCGGCGATCCACCGGGCCCGCAGCGGGTCGCCGGGCAGCAGGACCCGCGGGGCGATCTGCCCGGGCTCGGCGCCGATGTGGATGCTCACGACGCCGATCATGCCGTACGCGAGCCCGAGGCACCGTGGTTCGCCGGGGCCGGTCCGCGGCGGCCGGTCCGCTCGGGTACGTGCGGGCCGGCCCGCCGGTCGGCCGACCGGGGTCACCACCGCTTCGGACGGTCGGGTAGTCTCGTCACCGGTGGTGTGTCCGAGCGGCCGAAGGAGCGCGCCTCGAAAGCGCGTGAGGGTGTACGCCCTCCGTGGGTTCGAATCCCACCGCCACCGCCGTGACCGCCGTACCTGCGGCGGCTGACTTCGCCGGTCGGCACCTTCACCGGTGTCAGCAGGTGCCGAAGCCCTCCTCGAAGAGGAGCCTGGCGTAGTCGGCGTACCCGATGATCAACTTCTGCACGGTCTCGCCGTCGTGCAGGAACAGGTACGCGCGGTCGTCCACGTCCACGAGCAGCCCGTCGAACCTGCCGCTGTCCGGCGGTGCGGTGAGCGGTTGCGCGTCCGGGTAGTGCCGACCGACCTCGTCGACCGGGCTGCCGACGCCGACGCCCTCGGGCGTGCGACCCGGTGGGTGGACCCACAGCAGCACCAGCCGGTCGTCGGCGAACACCGGGGACACCTCGGGATGGTCCGGCAGGGTGGGGGCGCAGTCGCCGGGCCGCTGGGTCAGCGCGTACTCCTGCTCCAGCCGGTCGCGCGGGTCGCCGAACCGGATGCCGGCCAGTCCGTCGAGGTCGACCACCAGCGGGGTGTCGGTGGCCACCGGCACCTGCGGTGTGGTGGCGTCCGCGGTGCACCCGGTGACCGCGGCGGGCAGAAGCACCGCCAGCACGGCGGTGGCGAGTCGGTGTCGCACCATGTCCCCTTACCCCCCGTGTCTCCAGCGTAGCTTGCAGTAGTCGCCCTGCTGGGGCGCGGGAAGCTGTGCCGGAGGCAGGGACCGTACGCGGGTACGAGCGCAGCGGGCCGGTCCGCCTGGCGGCGGACCGGCCCGTCTTCGTACTTCGCGACCGGTGCCGACGTCATC
>CAZSNW010000124.1:0-279 GCA_964608245.1 uncultured Micromonosporaceae bacterium | reverse complement strand
ACCCCCGTTGCGTGCGTTCAGGTTAGCCCCGACGGCCGCGGCCCGGACCGGAAAGTTTCCGGACCGGGCCGCCGGCTGCGGAGGATACGAGATTCGAACTCGTGAGGGGTTGCCCCCAACTCGCTTTCCAAGCGAGCGCCCTAGGCCGCTAGGCGAATCCTCCGTCCACCAATGTACCCGATGACCGACGCGGTACAGTAGGACAGCCCCTCGCGCGGCGTTACCCTGTGAACCTCCCCAGGGCCGGAAGGCAGCAAGGATAAGCAGGCTCTGACGGGT
>CAZSNW010000123.1:0-8234 GCA_964608245.1 uncultured Micromonosporaceae bacterium | reverse complement strand
CCGATCGCCGCCGGCGCCGCCTGGTCGGCCAAGCTGCGCGGCACCGGGCAGGTGGCGGTGGCGTTCTTCGGCGACGGCGCCACCAACATCGGCGCGTTCCACGAGGCGCTCAACCTCGCCGCGGTGTGGAAGCTGCCGGTGTTGTTCATCTGCGAGAACAACCTCTACATGGAGTACACGCCGATCGCCTCGGTGACCGCGGTGCCCAACCCGGCCGCCGACCGGGCCGCCTCCTACGGCCTTGAGCCGCAGATCATCGACGGCAACGACGTGACCGTCGTCCATGACACCGTCGCGAAGGCCGCGGCCGCCGCCCGCGCCGGCGAGGGACCGGCGCTCATCGAGGCCCGCACCTACCGGCACTACGGGCACAGCCGCACCGACCCCGGCCGCTACCGGCCCGAGGAGGAGGTGCGCGAGTGGCTCGCCCGCGACCCGCTCACCGTGGCCCGGGAGCGGCTGATCTCGCTCGGCGTGGACAAGGCCGACGTGGACACCGCCGACGAGCGCGCCCGACAGCTGGTCGCCGACGCGGTCGAGGCGGCCAAGGCGGCACCGGAGGCCGACGTCGCCGAGGCGTACACCGACCTGTGGGCGGACGGGAGTTCGACATGGCGGACGTGACGACCGGCGCGACCGACGCGCCCCTCATCACCTACCGGGAGGCGGTCGCCGAGGGCATCGCCCGGGAGATGCGGCGCGACCCCACCGTGGTCTGCTTGGGGGAGGACATCGGCGCCGCGGAAGGCGTGTTCAAGACCACCGTCGGGCTGTTCAAGGAGTTCGGCCCGGAGCGCGTGTGGGACACCCCCATCAGCGAGCAGGGGTTCATCGGCATGGCGATGGGCGCGGCCATGACCGGGCTGCGGCCGGTCGCCGAGATCATGTTCTCCGACTTCCTCGCCGTCTGCTGGGGCCACGTCGCGGTGGAGATCCCCAAGGCGCGGTACATGACCGGTGGCCAGGTGACCGTGCCGCTGGTGATCCGCACCGCCAACGGCGCCGGGCTCGGGTTCGGCGCCCAGCACTCGCAGGCGGTGGAGAACTGGGCGTTCTGCGTCCCCGGGCTCAAGATCGCCGCACCGTCCACCCCGGCCGACGTCGTCGGCCTGATGGCCTCGGCGATCCGCAGCGACGACCCGGTGCTGTTCTTCGAACACAAGGCGCTGCTCGCCACCCGCGGGCCGGCCGCGCCGCCCGACCACGTGGTGCCGCTCGGGCAGGCCGCGGTCGTGCGCAGCGGCGACGACGTGACGGTGGTCGCGCTCGCCTCCACCGTCCCCACCGCGCTGGCCGCCGCCGAACAGCTCGCCGCCGAGGGCG
Organism: uncultured Micromonosporaceae bacterium; assembly: GCA_964608245.1. GTDB lineage: Bacteria > Actinomycetota > Actinomycetes > Mycobacteriales > Micromonosporaceae > Natronosporangium. The sequence continues at coordinate 6,911 of CAZSNW010000123.1, read as the reverse complement.
TCTCGGTCGAGGTGATCGACCTGCGCTGCCTCGTCCCGCTGGACATGCGCACCGTGCTGGAGTCGGTCGCGCGTACCTCGAAATTGGTGATCGTCGAGGAGAACCCCTACCAGGGCGGCTGGGGCGGCACGGTGGCGTCCATCGTCGCCGACGAGGGGTTCGAACTGCTCGACGCCCCGATCCGGCGGGTGGCCGGCGCGTGCGTCCCCATTCCGTTCGCCAACCGACTGGAGGCGGAGGTGATACCCAGCGTCGACCGGGTCACGGAGACGATCCGGCGGCTCGGAACCTACTGAACCCGCACTCTCCCCAGTGAGGAGCCGATCATGAGCAAGATCCTCATCCGTGGCGGGACCGTCCTGTCCATGGACCCGCAGATCGGAGACCTGCCGCAGGGCGACGTCCTCATCGAGAACGACCGCATCGCCGCCATCCAGCCGGAGATCCACGCCGACGCCGAAGTGGTCGACGCCACCGGGTTCATCGTCATCCCCGGGTTCGTCGACACCCACCGCCACACCTGGGAGACCGCGATCCGCGGCTGCGCCCCCAACTCCACGCTGGACGACTACTTCACCGGCGTCCTCGACTACTACGCGCCGGTGTACCGGCCGGAGGACGTCTACGCCTCCAACCTCGCCGGCGCGCTGGAATGCCTCAACGCCGGCATCACCACCCTGGTCGACTGGTCCCACATCAACAACAGCCCCGAGCACCCGGACGCCGCCGTCCGCGGCCTGCAGGAGGCGGGCATCCGTGCCCAGTACGCGTACGGCAGCGCGAACACCTCGCTGGCGAAGTACTGGTTCAACAGCAGCGAGGTGATCCCCGCCGACGACGTACGCCGCATCCGCGAGACCTACGTCAACTCCGACGACGGGCTGATCACCATGGCGCTCGCCACCCGCGGCCCCGGGTTCTGCCGGGATGAGGTGGTGCTCGCCGAGTGGCGGCTGGCCCGCGAGCTCGGCATCCCGATCACCCTGCACGCCGGCATGGGACGGCTCGCCGGCCGGTTCGCCATGGTCGAGCAGCTGGACCGGCTCGGCCTGCTCGGGTCGGACATCACCTACATCCACTGCTGCTACTTCAGCGAGCACGAGTGGCAGCGGGTCGCCGAGACCGGCGGCACCATCTCCATCGCCCCGCAGGTGGAGCTGCAGATGGGCCACGGCTGGGCGCCGGTGAACAAGAGCTACCAGTTCGGGCTGCGCCCCAGCCTGTCCATCGACGTGGTCACCACCGTGCCCGGCGACATGTTCACCCAGATGCGCGCCGCGTTCGGGTCCGAACGCGCCCGGGTCAACGCCAAGTGCTGGGAAGACAACGTCGACGTCCCGGAGACCATGCTCACCGCGCGGAAGATGCTGGAGATGGCCACCATCAACGGCGCGCACGTCGCCGGCGTGGAGGACCGCACCGGCTCGCTCACCCCGGGCAAGAAGGCCGACGTGGTGCTCATCGACGCCCGCGCGATCAACATGGTGCCGGTCAAGGACCCGGTGGCCGCGGTCACTCTGTGCGCCGACGTCTCCAACGTCGACACGGTGATCGTCGACGGGCAGTTCCGCAAGCGCGGCGGAAGGCTGCTCGCCGACCTGGAGCGGGCCCGCCGCCTGGTGGAGGTCTCCTGCGAGTACCTGGAGGAGGCGGCCCGCTCGCACGCGAAGGCGGCCGCGGAGGCCGCGGGGTCGTGATGGTCACCCGGCACGTCGTCCGCCCGGCGGCGCAGGCGAGGTACGACCCGCCCGCGCCGCCGCTGGCGGACGTGAGCACCGGCTACGAGGTGTGGACCTGCGTGGACGAGCGGACCCCCGGAGCGGTCCACACCGGGTTCGCGGTCTGCCGGCTGGCGCCCGGCGGCCGGGTCGGCGCCTGCGTCGCCTCCTACGAGCAGAGCATCTACGTCCTCGAAGGCGAGGTGGTGCTGCAGACCCCCGAGGGTGCGGCGCGGCTGCGTCCCGGTGACTACGCGCTGGTGCCGCTCGCCGTACCGCACTCCTGGCGCAACGTCTCCGACGCCCCGGCCCGGTGGGCGCAGATGGTCGCCCCGCAGCCGCGCAGCCGGTTCGGCGGCGACGTGCTCGTGGTGCCGCCGCTTGCGGAGACCGACCCGGTGCCGGTCGACCCGCGTGACCCGCGCACGAGAAGGTACGGGCACATCAGCGACACCAACATGGACGTCGACAAGCAGACCCAGCAGCACCTGGCGGTCTCGGCGAGCATGCGTACCGCGCTGCTCGTCTACAGCGGCATCACCGTGAAGATGATGGTCGACTCCGACCTCGGCGCCGACCACACCACCATGTTCATGGTCAAGTACGACCCGGACGGGGTGGCCGGCCCGCACGACCACCCGTTCGAGGAGACCTACCTGTTCCTGGAGGGCCGCGCCGAGGGCACGTTCGACGGCGAGACCTACGAACTCGGCCCCGGGGACGTCGCGTTCGCCGGCGTCGGCTGCGTGCACGCGTTCCGCAACCTGGGCCGCGGCCGGCTGCAGTGGCTGGAGACCCAGGCGCCGCAGCCGCCGCGCCGCAACTCGTACCGGTTCCGGCGCGACTGGGACTACCTGGCCGCCGCGCTCGGCGACGGTGATGCCGACGGTGGCGGCGACGGGGCCGGTGGCGCCGACACGCGGGAGGAGGGGACATCGTGAACGGCACGGTCGTGGTCATCGGCGGCACCTCGGGGCTCGGTCGGGAGATCGCCCGGCACTACGCGGCCGTCGGCCGGCCGGTGGCGCTCTCCGGCCGGGACGCCGGCCGGGCCGCCAAGGTCGCCGCCGAGATCGGGGACAACGTCCGCGGAGTCGCGGTCGACCTCAGCCGGCCGGCCGAGATCGCCGCGGCCCTGGCGGACGTCGGGCCGGTGAGCCGGTTGGTGCTCGCCGCCATCGACCGGGGCACCAACTCGGTGGCCGACTACGACGTGGCGCAGGCGGTGGACATCGCCACCCAGAAGCTCGTCGGCTACCTGGAGACGGTGCACGCGCTGCGGGACCGGCTGTCCGAGGACAGCGCGATCCTGCTGTTCGGCGGGCAGGCCCGGGTCCGCCCCTACCCCGGCTCCACCATGATCACCTCGGTGAACGCGGGCGTGATCGGGATGGTGCGGACCCTGTCGATCGAGCTCGCCCCGGTCCGGGTCAACTCGATCCACCCGGGAATCGTCGCCGACAGCCCCTTCTGGGCCGGTAAACCCGCCCAGGTGTTGGAGGGCTTCCGTGCCGGGACGCTGACCGGGCGGCTGGCCACCATGGCCGACGTGGTCGACGCCGCGGTGTTCCTGTTGGAGAACCGCTCGATCAACGGCGTGGACCTCGTGGTGGACGGCGGGTGGCGCTGATGACCACGGTGGCGGTGGTCGGCACCGGCCGGATGGGCGCGGCGATGGCGGCCCGGCTCGCCGCGGCCGGACACCCGCTGGTGCTCTACAACCGCACCCGGGCGCGGGCCGAGCTGGCGGCCGCCGGCACCGAGGCGCGGATGGTCGACACCGCGGCCGAGGCGGCCCGGGTCGCCGACGTGGTCATGGTCTCGCTCGCCGACGACGCGGCGGTCCGCGCGGCGTACGCCGGTGACGACGGGCTGGTCGCCGGGCTGCGGCCCGGGACCGTGGTGCTGGAGATGAGCACCATCGCGCCGCGGACCGTGCGGGAGGTCGCGCCGGCGGTGCAGGCCGCCGGCGCGTCGCTGCTGGATGCCCCGGTGTCCGGCAGCGTGCCGGTGGTGCAGCGGGGCGAGCTGACCGTGCTCGTCGGCGGGGACGCGGCCGCGCTCGAGCGGGCCCGACCGGCACTGTCCGCGTTCGCCCGCACCGTGCTGCACCTGGGCGACCTGGGCGCCGGTGCCACCATGAAGCTCGCGGTCAACTCGGTGGTGCACGGGCTCAACCAGGCGCTCGCCGAGGCGCTGGTGCTGGCCGAACGGGCCGGCGTGGACCGGGAACGCGCATACGAGGTGTTTCTGCACAGCGCCGCGGGCGCTCCTTTCGTACAGTACAAACGGGAGGCTTTCCTGCACCCCGAGTCCGCGCCCGTGGCGTTCGCGCTCGACCTGGTGGCCAAGGATCTCGACCTGATCCTTGGGCTGGCAGACGAGGTGGGCGCCCGGATGGACCTGACCGTCGCGGCCCGGCGCCTGGTGGACGAGGCGCTCGCCGCCGGGTACGGGCCGCACGACCTGTCGGCCCTGGCGGAGCTGCTGCGACGGACCTGACGGGGGTGCAGGACCGAGACCCCGGGTCGCCGGCCGGTCATACGCTCGCCCCCCGGCCGATCGGCCGGCGACCCGGGCCCTCATGCGGTGCGCGGGGATACCGGCCCGGTGCAATGGCTGGTGCGGCAGGTGTCGGCCGTCACTCCGCCGTCAGGGCGGCCGCGGTCACGGCGTACACCGTCACGCGGGTGTCAACCGGTCGGTGTCGGGCGCGGCCTGCTTCGGTTCCTCCTTCTCCTTGGTCGGGGTCACGGACAGCCGGCGGATGTTGCGGCTCAGGGCACCCAGTGCGCTGCACGCGAGGAAGGCGGCGGCGACCACCAGCGTCGCTCCGGCGCCGCCGAGGGACTCCGCGAGGAACCCGCCGAGGACGGGCGCCAGCGGCACGAGGGCGATCGATGCGGCGTTCATGAACGCGTCGAGGCGTCCCAGCATGCGTTGCGGGACAAGCAGGGCGATGAGCACGTTCAGCACCACGTTGACCGCGGGGAGCGCGACGAAGCCGAGCATCAGCGGGACGAAGGGCCAGAAGCTTCCGAACGGCAGCGTGGTCGCGGCCGTCATCGCACCGAGGTAGGCCACGACGGTGAGCAGGAGTACGCCGGGCGCGGCGACCCGGCCGAGGCGACCGGCGACCAGGGCGCCGACGATGCCGCCGATGCCGATCCCCGACATGACCAGACCGGTGTTGGCCGCGGTCCCGCCCCGTTCGGAGACCAGCACGATCACCGGGATGAAGAACGCGTTCGCGAACAGGTTGACGGCGAACGCGAACGTCAGGACCGCCCGCAAGCCGTGCTGGCCCCACAACCACCGGGCGGCCTCGGCGACGTCCTGCGTCATGCGGGGCCGCGCGGGGGCCTCCGCCCCGGCTGCGGCCGGCCGGTCGCCCGCGCCGGACTCCGCCGGTGGCCGCCGCGGGACCCGGGCGAACAGCACGCAGACCAGGGAAACCAGGTAGGTGACGGCGTCGAAGAAGAACGGCACCGCCCGCCCGAGCTGGTACAGGAAGCCACCGACCGGATTGCCCGCCAGGTTGGCCGCGTGTGTCCTGGCCTCCTCCTGGGCGAACGCGGTGGGCAGCTGGGAGGCGGGGACGACCCCGCGGATTGCGGTGGTACGCGCGGGGTTGACGAACGCGTCCGCGACGCCGGCGATTGCGGTGATCACCACGAGGTGCCACAGCGCGACCCGGTCGGTGGCCACCAGCGTCCCGAGCACGACGAAACACGCGAGCAGCACCAGGTGACCGTTGACCAGGATCCGGCGCCGGTCCCACCGGTCGACCAGGACGCCGGCGGGCACGGCGAACAGCACCATGGCGCCGAGGCGGCAGGCGGTCGCCAGGCCGGCCAGCGTCGGCGACCCGGTCGTGGCGATGACCAGCAGCGGGAGCGCCAGCGAGCTTGCGGAGGTGCCGATGGCGGAGATCGCGCCACCGGTCCACAACAACTGGTAGCGCCAGTTCCTCCGGAGCGGCGGGTGTCCGGTCCCGTCCTCCGTCACCTCAGATCACCAGCCCCCGCTCCGGTGCGGTCGACCGTACCCCGCCCGGCCGGTGCGTGTGGGAAGCCTGCCGTGACACGGGCGTACGCCGTGCCCACCATAGGGCGCGCACGCGCTACGCGCAACGCTCACCTCACCGGGTCGGCCGCCGGGCCTGGGTCGCCGCCCGGTGGGCGGAGACAACGGTCCTGCCGTGCGTTACCAGGGTCGGCGTCGCCCGGTGCGGAGTTGTCGTACCCCTGCCCGACCATGTGCCGGAGTTCTCGGGAACAGGGGGACGCATGATCGGCAGGCTGAAGAACGTCATCATGGATGCCCGCGACGTCGTGGGCCTCGCGCGCTTCTGGCGGGAGCTCGCCGGCTGGACGGAGCTGTACGTCGGCGACACGTGGGCCGCGTTCGACGCCGGCGACGGCTGGACCGTGTCGATCCAGGGCGTGCCGGAGCACGTGCCGCCCCGCTGGCCGGATCCCGCCCACCCCCAGCAGGCCCACCTCGACCTGCGGGTGGCCGACGTGGAGGCGGCCACCGCGCGGGCGCAGGAACTCGGCGCCACGCTGCTGCGCCGCAACGAACGGTGGCACACCCTGGCCGACCCGGCCGGGCACCCGTTCGACCTGTGCGTCGGCGGTGAGGGGTCGCGCTACTCGCTCCTGGGGGTCACACTCGACTGCCCGGACGCGGCGGCGCTCGCCGCCTTCTACGCGGAGCTGCTCGGCAAGCCGGTGACCCACCAGGGTGACGGCTTCGCGATGATCGGCGAGGAGGGCGCCCAGGCGATCCTGTTCCAGCAGGTGGAGGACTACGTGGCACCCCGCTGGCCCGACCCGGCGTACCCGCAGCAGTTCCACCTCGACGTGCTGGTCGACGACATCGAGGCGGCCGAGAAGGCGGTGCTCGCGCTGGGCGCGACCCGTCTGCCGGGCGAGGGGGACCACTGGCGGGTGTACGCCGACCCGGCGGGCAAGCCGTTCTGCCTCTCCTGGAAGAGCAGGCGGTGAACTCCGGGCGGCCCCCGGTGTGAGCGGCTCCGAGGGTGCCCGGTCGAGGGTCGGCTCGGAGGGGGTGCCGCGGGCGGGGGGGGGGGGCGCGCCCGCCCCCCCCCCCCCCCCCCCGCCCGGGGGGGGGGGGGGGGGCGCCCCCCCCGCCCCCCCCGCCGCGGTGGGGGGGCGAGCGCCGGGCGGA
>CAZSNW010000122.1:0-8264 GCA_964608245.1 uncultured Micromonosporaceae bacterium | reverse complement strand
GATCGTGCCACCCGGCGGCGGCGGAGGCGGCGGAGGCGGCGTGCCACCACCACCGCAGTTGGGCTCACCGGACTGCGCCGGGACGGCGACCGCGTTCCAGGCCGCCTTGACCGTGGCGCACTCCTGCGAGTTGGCGCCGAACATGTTCACCGCCGCGACCAGCGAGGCGGTCCGGACGTTGACGTACCGCCACGAGGTGGTCTTCATCAGCAGCGCGTTGTAGAAGATCTGGCCGGCCTTGACGATGCCGATCCCGGTCACCGACGACGGGCCGCCCGGGCAGATCGGGCTGGCCGGCCCGCCGGGCGGGTTGGAGCCCTGCGAGACCAGGTAGAACCAGTGGTTGAGCGGACCCGCGGCGGCGTGCACCTCGGTGGTCGGGATGGCGCTGGAGTAGCAGTTCGGCTGGTTGCGCTGTGACGGGTCGTACATGACCCGGATCGGGCCGGTGCCGACCAGGTTCGCCTCCTCCCCGACGAGGAAGTCCGGCGGGTCGTTGGGGTTGTTGGCGAAATGCTCGGTGAGCGCGCCGAAGATGTCACCGGTGCCCTCGTTCAGGCCGCCCTTCTCGTTACCGGTGCCGCCACTGCCCGCGCCACCCGGGGTGGTCTGGAAGATGGCGTGCCCGTACTCGTGGGCGACGATGTCCATCGAGGTGGCCTGCCGCTGACCGTCCTGGGTCCGGCCGAAGTTGGTGTAGCTGCCGTTCCAGGAGGCGTTGACCGCGCTCCAGCCGACCCGGGCCGGGTAGCCGCCGCCGCTACCGTTGATGCCGTTGCGGTTCAGCCACGTGGCCAGCATGTCCCACTCGCGCTGCACCGCGTACAGCACGTCGACGCAGGCGGTCTCCAGGTTGGTGCCCTGGCCGTTGCCCCACACGTCGTCGGTGCCGGTGAAGGTGGCGCCGTTCTGCCCGCCGCAGCGGATGCCCGGCCGGGTGGGGTCGGACATCGAGAACGACGTGCCGGAGCCGGACGTGCTGATCTGGACGGTGCCGCTGTAGAAGCCGTGGCCGGTGCCGTGCTGAACCCGGTCGTAGCTGTCGATCACGTCACCGGTGTGGGCGTCGACGTAGTACACCGGCGCCGTCGGGTGGCCGTCCGACGCGGTACCGGTCATCTCGACCTCCCACGCCAGCCGCGGGGTGCCCCAGGCGACCACCACCAGCCGCGGGCTGGCCGTGGCCGTCAGGGCGGCGTCGGCGTCGCTACGGGCGGTCGCCAGCGCGGTGACCGCACTCACCCGCTGGGCCACGTCGACGTCGATCACCTGATCCTGGTTGACGGCGACGTGGACCACCTCACCGGCGGCGTTGGTCACGACGACCACGTCGCCGCCGACCACCGGCAGACCCCGGTGGGTGCGCTCGTAGGTGAAGAAGCGGAGACCGTGCGTGCCCTCGTGCACGCCCGTCCGGAAGATCCGGTCGAACGGGCTGCGCAGCACGGTGGCGTGGTCGGTGGCGATCAGGGCGTCCGCGGCCGCGGCCGCGGGGTCGGATGACGGGGCCAGGTTCGGGCCCTGCGCGGACGCGGTCGCCGTCGCGGTCATCGTGGTGACGATGACGGCCGCGGCGACCGCCGCGAGCACCTTGACAGGGGTCATGCGTCTCACGGGGTTGCTCCTCACGGGGGGATCTCCTGCCGTCGGGCGGCTCGCGCGGAGCGACAGCACCTGAACGAGCGTTCCATTGACGGCAGTCACACGCTCGCAGTCAGGCTACCGGTTGATCAACTGACGGAAATCCCCTAGTGGACCACAAAACCCCAGCTAGGTACGCTGTTAGATCGATCCCAATTGGTTCATATCATCGACGTACCCGGACTGGTGTCACCGAACGTGACCGGCCTCGGCGGCCGGGCCGAGGACCCGGCCGTGCTCGACCACCAGCCGACCGTCCTGGTAGACCGCCACGATCCGCTCCCGCAGCGTGGTGACGTCCAGCGCGTCACCCTCCACCAGCACCAGGTCGGCGCGCTTGCCCGGCGCCACCGTGCCGAGCTCGTCGGCGAGTCCCATCAGCTCGGCCGCCGACAGGGTGGTGGCGTGCAGCGCCTGCGCCGGCGTCATCCCCGCCTGCACCAGCAACGGCAGCTCCTCCAGGTTGCGGCCGTGCCGGGTGACCCCGGAGTCGGTACCCATGGCGATCCTCACCCCGGCGGCGATCGCGCGTCGCACCGAGTCGGTGTGCGCCTCCATGACCATGCGCGCCTTGGCGAGCACCTCGGGTGTGATCGGCACGCCCTTCTCGGCCGCCTCCAGCACCCCGCGCGGCGCGATCAGGGTCGGCACCAGCCAGGTGCCGCGCTCCACCATCATCCCGATCGCCTCGTCGTCGAGGAAGATGCCGTGCTCGATGGAGCGCACCCCGTTGCGTACCGCGGTCTTGATGCCCTCGGTGGCCTGGGCGTGCGCCATGACGAACAGGCCGGCCGCGGCCGCCTCCTCCACCATGACCGCCACCTCCGCGTCCCGGAAGTGGCCGTGGCGGGGATCGTCGCGCGGCGAGACCACCCCGCCGCTGGTCGCCACCTTGATCACGTTGGCGCCGGCCCGGATCAGCTCCCGGACCCGGCGACGCACCTCGTCCGGACCGTCCACGATGCCCGACGGCTTGGCCGGGTGCTGCGGGAAGATCGAGGTGGTGACGCCGGAGGGCTCCCAACCGTCCCCGTGGCCGCCGGTCTGGCTGAGCATGGTGATCGAGATCTGCATGCGGGGGCCCGGCACCAGGCCCCGCCGCTGCGCCTCCTGCACCCCCAGGTCGGCGCCGCCGGCCTCCCGCACGGTGGTGATGCCGGTGGCCAGGGTGGCGCGCATGGCGCGGATCGCCTCGTAGTACGCCAGCGAGAACGGCCGACGCCGCCACCAGAGCGGGTCCAGCCCGTCCATGAGCAGGTGGACGTGGCAGTCGAACAGGCCGGGCAGGATCGTCCGGCCGGTGCAGTCCACCGCCACGTCGCCGTCGAGTCCGGTGCCCACGTCGACGATGCGACCGTCCTCCACGACCACGTCGGCCGGGCTCGGGGGGTGGCCGGTGCCGTCGAAGAGCAGACCGCCGGTGAAGAGGGTGCGCATGGCCGTGCCCTTTCGCCGCAGGATGCGCCGGCCGAAGCCGGCGAGGTGCATCACCGTCGATCCTGGCACGACCCTGCAAGCCCGCCGGTACGCGCGCCGGTCGGCGTTTGCGCGCGTCGGCCCGTCGGGTGCGGCGGGTCAGCGGGAGGGCGCAGGCGCTTCGAGGTGGGTACGCGCGAACTCCAGCGCCTCGGCCAGGTCACGCTCCCGGTCCCGGCGGCTACGGGCGCGGCGGGTGGCGACCTCCACCGCCACCGTCCCGGAGAAGCCCCGGCCGGCCAGCGACGCCAGCAGCTCCCCGCACGGCTGGGTGCCCCGCCCGGGAACCAGGTGCTCGTCGCGTCCGATCCCGGTGCCGTCCCCCAGGTGCACGTGCCGCAGCCGCTCCCCCATGGCGTCGGCGAGCCCCAGCGCGTCCGCCCGGGCGGCGGCGCAGTGGGAGACGTCCAGCGTGTAGCCCGGGTAGCCGACCCGGGTCGGATCCCAGTCCGGGGTGTAGGGCACCAGCTGCCGGCCGGCCAGCCGGACCGGGAACATGTTCTCCACCGCGTACGTCACCTGCGGGTGCTCCTCGGCGAGGGTCTCCAGCAGGTCGGTGAACCGCCGCGCGTACTCCCGCTGCCAGGTGAACGGCGGGTGCACCACCACGGTGCCGGCGCCGACCTGGACGGCGAGTTCGCCGGCGCGCCGCAGCCGCACCTCCGGGTCCGGGCTCCACACCCGCTGCGTCACCAGCAGGCACGGCGCGTGCACGGACAGCACCGGTACGCCGTAGTGGCGCGACAGCGTCCGCAGCGCGGCCGCGTCCCGGCTCACCTCGTCGGTCCAGACCATGACCTCGACCCCGTCGTAGCCGAGCCGGGCCGCCATCTCGAACGCGGCCGCGGTCGGCTCGGGGAAGACCGACGAGGTCGACAGGGTGACCGGGATGCCCACGCAGGCCAGACTAGCCGCTGCGGGCGGGTTGCGACCGCCTGCGACCGGCCCGCCGGCGGCGTACGCCACTGCCGCCCCCGGTGTCACCGCCGTCCCCCGGGGAACCGGCGCGGCCGGCCGGGTGCGGGGCGAGCTGGCCCTGGCGCTCCCGGGCGGCGGCGAGCTCGGCCAGCCGCGCGTACGCCCGCTCCCCGATGAGGGCGGTCAGCTCCTCCCGGTAGGTGCGGTAGAGCGGCTCGGCGGCGGTGTGCGCCTCCGGCGACGAGGTGCACCACCAGTGCAGGTCGTGCCCGCCGGCGCCCCAGCCCCGCCGGTCGAACTCCCCCAGCACCGTGAGCAGCACCTGGGTGCCGTCCGGCCGGGTGATCCACTGCTGTTCCCGCCGCACCGGCCGCGGCCGCAGGACGTCCGGGGTGGTGGTGATCGGGTGCACGCCGTCGCGGATCGCCTGGTGGTGCAGGGCGCAGCCGTGGCCGCCCGGGAAACCGGGATCGTTGTGGAACACGCACGGACCGCCCTCGCCCACCACCGCGGTACGCCGGGCCGGGTTCTCACCGTCGATGGTGTCCATCTCGGTCCAGTTCTCGAACCCGCGGCGGTAGTGCTGCCAGGTGGCCCGGGTCAGCCGCCGCACCGCCGCGCGTACCCGCTTCTCGTCGTCGGAGTCGGTGAAGAAGGCGCCGTGCGCGCAGCAGCCCTCGTCCCGCCGCCCGGCCACGATGCCGTGGCAGCCGGCGGCGAACAGGCACCGCCACCGCGCCAGCAGCCAGGTGAGGTCGGCCCGGATGACGTGCTCGGGGTCGGCCGGGTCGGTGAACTCGATCCACTCCCGGTCGAAGTCCAGCCCGACCTCCTCCGAGCGGGGGTCGGTCAGCTCCACGAACACCCGCACCGCGCCAGCGTACGCCCGGGGACCGCGGGCGCGGCCGTACCGCGATCCGCGCGCCGCGCCGCCGGCGGGCGGACGCGGCCGCTACCGGGGCGCACCCGGTGCGCGGCGTCAGGTCACGGCTCGAACTTGTACCCCAGGCCGCGCACGGTGACGATGTGGCGCGGCGACGACGGCTCCGGTTCGATCTTGGCCCGCAGCCGCTTGATGTGCACGTCGAGGGTCTTGGTGTCGCCCACGTAGTCCGCGCCCCAGACGCGGTCGATGAGCTGCCCGCGGGTGAGCACCCGACCGGCGTTGCGCAGCAGCATCTCCAGCAGCTCGAACTCCTTCAGCGGCAGCTGCACCGGGCGGCCGGAGACGGTCACCACGTGCCGGTCGACGTCCATCCGCACCGGGCCACCGGTGAGCACCGAGCGCTGCGGCTCGGCCGCGGCCGCCTCCCGGCGGCGCAGCACCGCCCGGATCCGGGCCACCAGCTCGCGTGGCGAGTACGGCTTGGTGACGTAGTCGTCGGCGCCGATCTCCAGCCCGACCACCTTGTCGATCTCGCTGTCACGGGCGGTGACCATGATGATCGGCACCGAGGAGCGGCTGCGCAGCCGCCGGCACACCTCGGTGCCGGCCATGTCGGGCAGCATGAGATCGAGCAGCACGATATCCGCGCCGGTGCGGTCGAACTCGGTCAGCGCGTCCGGCCCGGTGCCCGCCACCGAGACCTCGAAGCCCTCGCGGCGCAACATGTACGCCAACGCCTCGGAGAACGACTCCTCGTCCTCCACCACCAGCACCCGCGTCACCGGTCCACGCCCCCTCCCCCTTCGACGTTACCCGGGCCGTCGGGGCCGCCCGCCTCCGTCATCTCCTCATCCGACGGTGATCCGCCGGTGTCGCGGGGCGGACGGGACGGCAACCGGAGGGTGAACGTCGACCCCTCGCCGAGCGTGCTCGCCACGTCCACCCGGCCGCCGTGGTTGGTGACGATGTGCTTGACGATCGCCAGGCCCAGCCCGGTGCCGCCGGTGGCGCGGGAGCGTGCCCGGTCCGACCGGTAGAAGCGCTCGAAGATGCGGGGAAGGTCCTCCGGGGCGATGCCGATGCCCCGGTCGGCGACGGAGATGACCACCTCGTCGCCGTCGGTGCCGGTGGTCACGGTGACCTCGCTGCCCTCCGGCGAGTACGCCACCGCGTTCTCCACCAGGTTCGACAGCGCGGTCACCAGCTGGCTCTCGCTGCCGTACACGGTGAGCCCCGGCTGCCCGGTGCCGGTGAGGGTGATGCCCCGGGCGGCGGCGCCGGTCCGCCCCCGGTCCAGCACCTCGGCCACCACCGCGTCCACCGACACCGGGGTGGGCGGCGGCTGCGGCTCAGCGCCCTCCAGCCGCGACAGCTCCAGCAGCTCGGAGACGAGTCGACCCAGGCGGGTCGACTCCACCCGGATCCGCTCGGCGAAGCGGCGGGCGGCGGCCACGTCCTGCGCCGGGTCGGTGGCGGCCGTGCCGCCGGGGGTGGTCGCGTCCAGCAGCGCCTCGGACAGCAGCTGCAACGCCCCGATCGGGGTCTTCAGCTCGTGGCCGACGTTGGCGACGAAGTCCCGTCGGACCCGGTCCACCCGGTGCGACTCGGTCGCGTCGGCCGCCTCGACCGTGACGTACCCGCCACCGATCTCCACCGCCCGCAGCAGCACGGCCAGCGGCTCGCCGCGGGCGCGCGGCAGCTCGACCTCCACCTCCCGGCGCAGCCCGCCGCGGCGGACCTGGCCGGCCCGGGTCCGCACCACCGGGTGCGCCGACACCGTGCCCGGGTTCACCCCGGCACGCAGCAGGCCCATCGCGCGGGCCGACGGGTTGCTGAAGACCGGTTGGTTGTCGGGGTCGAGCACCACCACCCCCACCCGCAGGGCCGCCAGGCTGCGCCGCGCCAGGCCGCGGTGGTGGTCCGTGTCGGCGGAGTCGGTGGGGGACCCGGTCGCCTGCCCACCCCGGCGGGCCCGATCGCGCACCGTGACCGCGTACCCGACCACCGCCCCGGCCAGACCGGCGACGATCGCCGCGACCAGGGCGACGACGGCGGTCACCGGCCACCCCACGGTCCGATCGTAGGTCGGCGCCCTGCGCACCGCCGTGGCGCGCCCCGGCCACCCGCCGGCGGCCTCGAGGCCACCGCGCCGTAACCCGGATCTGTCAGGATGGGCGGATGCGAAAGAGGTTCCAGGACGACCTCGACCAGATCGCCCAGCTGCTGGTGGACATGGCCGACGCGGTCCGGTCCGCGATGCGGCAGGCCACCGGTGCGCTGCTGCACGCCGACGCGGAACTCGCCGCCACGGTGGTCGCCGGGGACGACGAGATCGACGCCCGCTACCGCGAGGTGGAGGAACGGGTCCACGACGTCATCGCGCTGCAGGCGCCGGTCGCCTCCGACCTGCGGCTGGTGCTCACCGCGCTGCACATCGCCACCGACCTGGAGCGCATGGGCGATTTCGCCGAGCACGTCGCCAAGACCTGTCTGCGCCGCCACCCCGCCCCCGCGGTGCCCGAGGAGCTGACCGGGACCGTCCGCGAGATGGCCTCGGTGGCCGACACCATCGCCGGCAAGATCAGCCGGGTCCTCTCCACCCCCAACCTGGCCCGCGCCACCGAGGTGGAACGGGACGACGACGCCATGGACGAGCTGCACCGCCGCCTGCTGTCCACCATCGTGGGGCCCGAGTGGACCCACGGTGTGGAGAAGGCGGTGGACATGACCCTGCTGGGCCGCTACTACGAGCGGTTCGCCGACCATGCGGTCAACGCCGCCGAACAGGTCGTCTTCCTGATCACCGGCAAGGCGGGCCCGTCCTGAGGACGGGACGGCGGCGTACGCCCCGTGCCCACGCCCGAGGCCCGGCGGCGGCTCAGCGACCCTGCGCGGCGACCGCGGCGATCGCCTGCTCGGCAGCCTCCGGGTCCAGGTAGCGGCCGCCGGGCGTGGTCGGGCGCAGGGTCACCGGGTCCAGCTCGTAGCACAGCGGGATGCCGGTCGGGATGTTGAGACCGACGATGTCCCGGTCGGAGACCCGGTCCAGGTGCTTGACCAGCGCCCGCAGCGAGTTGCCGTGCGCGGCCACCAGCACGGTCCGACCGGCCCGCAGGTCCGGCACGATCGCGTCGTACCAGTACGGCAGGGCGCGCTCGAGCACGTCCTTGAGGCACTCGGTGCGGGGCACCAGGTCCGGCGGCAGGTCGGCGTACCGGGGGTCGCCCACCTGGGACCACTCGTCGTCGTCGGCCAGCGGCGGCGGCGGTGTGTCGTACGACCGGCGCCAGACCATGAACTGGTCGTCGCCGAGCTGCCCGAGTCGGCGATCGTCGACCTCGTC
>CAZSNW010000121.1:0-8276 GCA_964608245.1 uncultured Micromonosporaceae bacterium | reverse complement strand
CCGACCCCGGGGCGGCCGACGCCGTCGAGCGGCGCCTGGCCCGGTGGCGGAAGCTGGAGCCGTTCGGCGACGACACGCTGTGGCAGGCCCGGCTGCGTACCGACGGGATCGACGAGGCCACCCTGCGCCGGCTGCTCGCCGAACCCGCCGAGTCCCTCGCCCGGCGGCTGGGCCCGCCGGAGTGGGCGGACGAACTCCTCCGGCCGGCGCCCCCGGGGGCACCGCCCGCGCCCGTCCCCACCGTGATCGGCGACGACCACCCGTTCTTCGCCCGGGCCGCGCGTCCCCTGCTCGACGCCGCGTACGCCCGGCTGCGGGAGGCCCTGACGGAGACCGCGGGCCGCCGTCCCGGCGTCCTCGCCCCGGACCAGGTCCTCGACCACCTGTTCCCCGCCTTGCTGGGGCGGGTCCACGCCATGCTGCTCCGCACCCTCACGCTCGAACTCCACCTGGCCAGGCTCGCCGGCCGGCTGCCCGAGGAGCCGGAGCGACGGTTCGCGGCGTTCCTCGAACAGCTCGACGACCCCGCCCGGCGCCAGCGCCTGATCACCGACTACCCCGTGCTGGGGCGGCAGCTGGTACTCGCGGCCCGGCAGTGGGTGGAGACCGGCGCGGCCCTCGCCGAACGGATCGTCACCGGCTACGACGCCCTGTGCCGGCGCTTCGCCGGCGGCGACCCGGTGGGGAAGGTCGACGGGGTCGAGATCGGCATGGGCGACCGGCACCGCAACGGCCAGTCGGTGGCGACCGTCACCTTCGACAGCGGCCTGCGGCTGGTCTACAAGCCCCGGTCGATGGCGATCGACGTGCACTTCGCCGGGCTCGTGGACTGGCTCAACGAAGCCGGGCTGAGCCTGCCGCTGCGGGCCGTGACCTGCCTGGACGCCGGCGACCACGGCTTCGCCGAGTTCATCGCGTTCCAGGCGTGCGACGACCCGGAGGGCGTCCGCCGCTTCTACCGCCGCCAGGGCTCGCTGCTCGCGCTGCTGGAGCTGCTGCACTCCAACGACATGCACGCGGAGAACCTCATCGCCGCGGGCGAGTACCCGGTCCTGGTGGACCTGGAGACCCTCCTGCAGCCCGAGCTGCCGTTCGAGCCGACCGGGTTCACCCCGGCCGAGCGGCTCGCCGCAGCCGCCGCCCGCGCCTCGGTGCTCCAGGTGGGCCTGCTGCCGGCGATGGCCTGGCACACCCGCCACGGGCGGGCGGTCGACCTGAGCGGCCTGGGCCGCAAGCCCGGCCAGCGCACCCCGATGGGCGTACCCGTGCTGACCGACGTGGGCACCGACCGTATGCGGGTGCGGTTGGAGCGGATGGAGATGGAGGTGCCCGACCACCGGCCCGTACCCAAGGATGCCGAGATCAATCTGCTCGACTACGCCGACGACCTGATCGCCGGCTACACCGAGATGTACGAGCTGTGCCGGCGCCGCCGCGACGACCTGCTCGCCGACGACGGGCCGCTGGCGCGGTTCGCCGGCGACCGGGTACGCGTCGTGGTGCGCTCCACCATGGTCTACGTGACCCTGATCAACACCGGGTTCCACCCCGACGTGCTGCGCGACGGGCTGGACCGCGACCGGCACTTCGACTTCCTGTGGCGACCGGTCGCGGAGATCCCGACGTTCGCCCGCGTGGTGCCGGCCGAGCGGCGCGACCTGTGGCGCGGCGACGTGCCGTACTTCACCTGCCGGACCGACGACGCCACCCTGTTCGACAGCGACGGCGACCCGGTACCCGGCATCACCGGCGTCAGCGGCCTGGAACTCGTCCGGCGTGAGCTGTCCCGTCGCGACGACGGGCACCTGGAGTCCCAGCTGGACCTGATCCGCAGTTCACTGGCGGCCGCGGCGATCAACGCCTCGCCGGAGCAGTACGTCCAGTCCTACGCCCTGCCCGAGCATGCCGACCCGGCAGGCCCGTCGGATCTCGTCGCCGCCGCCGAGACGGTGGCCGCCGAGCTGATCCGGCGCGCGTACCTCGCCGACGGCAGCGCCCAGTGGCTGGGGCTCAGCTCCAACGGTGGACGCCACTGGAGCATCGGGCCGCTCGGCTGCGACCTGTTCAACGGCCTGTCCGGGGTGGCGCTGTTCCTCGCCGAGCTGGGGCGGCTGTCCGGCCAGCCACGTTACACCGCGCTGGCGCGGCAGGCGGCGGCGACCGTGTGCGCCATGGTCGGGCGGGACCTCGCGTACTCCGCGCCTGCCGGCATGGCCGGGCTGCCCGGCGTGGTGTACACGCTGTGCCGTCTGGCGCCGCTGCTGGAGGACGAGTCGCTGCTCGACCGGGCGGTGACGATCACCGCCGGTCTGCGGGATCGGGTCGGCGAGGACACGATCCTCGACATCGTCGGCGGGGCGGCCGGCACCATCGGCGCGCTGCGGATCCTGCACCGGGTGCGGCCGGAGGGCCCGGCCGCCGAGGTGGTGGCGGCCGCAGCCGAGCACCTGCGGAGCACCGTCCGCCGGTACGCCGCCGGCTGGGGGTGGCTGTCGGCGTCCGTCGCCGAGCAGGGGCTGTCCACCGAGCCGCTGGCCGGTTTCGGGCACGGCAACGCCGGGATCGCCTGGGCGCTGGAGCACGCCGCCGCGCTGCTCGACGACTCGCGCCACCGGGACCTCGCCGCGGACGCGATGGCGTACGAGCGGGCCCTGTTCGACCCGGCCCGCGGCGCCTGGCCCGACCTGCGTACGCCCGACGAGGAGCCGATCGCCGCCTGGTGCCACGGGTCGGTCGGCATCGGCCTGGCCCGGGTGGACGGACCCACGGCCGGGCCGCTCGCGGACGACCCGGCGCGGACCTCCGAGATCGACGCCGCCCTGGCCGACGCCCGCTTCCGCGGCCTGGGCACCTCCCACTGCCTGTGCCACGGCGACACCGGCACCCTCGACCTGTTCTTCACCGCGGCCGCGGCGCTGGGCCGGCCCGACCTCGCCGAGGAGGCCACCGGGTACGCCGCGAAGCTGCTGCACAGCATCCGGACCGACGGTCCGCTGTGCGGGGTGCCGCTTGCCACACCCACCCCGAGCATGATGGTGGGGCTGGCCGGCATCGGCTACGGCCTGCTGCGGGCGGCCGCCCCCGACCGGGTGCCGTCTGTCCTGCTCCTGCAGCCGGTGGCGGGGTGACACGGTGCCCGGCCTGATCGACCAGATCAACTCCCCGGTCGGCCCCGTCTCCTTCCGGCGGCAGGTCCGGCTGGCGGCCGCCGGGCTGAAGCTCGTCTGGGACAGCGCCCGCCGCGAGTTCGTCACCGTCGCCCTGTTCGCGCTCGCGGTCGGCGCCGGCGGCGGCCTGCAGGTGCTGCTCACCAGCCAGCTCGTCGGCGCGATGGTCGGCGGTGGCGGGGCCGGGTTGGACCGCCGCGCGGTCGGGCTGGTCACCGCGTTGGTCGCGGTCACCGCCGGCATCCGGTTCCTCACCACGGCCCAGACGGAGCGGGAACGGCTGGTCGGGGAGCTCACCGCTCGCACCGCCCAGGTCCGGATCATGGAGGTGGCCGCGCGTACCCGGTTGGAGGCGTTCGAACGCTCCGAGTTCTACGACCGGCTGCAGCGGGCGTCGATCACCGCGGAGATGCGGCCGTTGCAGCTCGCCTCCGGCCTCCTCGGCGGCATCAGCGCCCTCACCGGTGCGGCCGGCGTCGCGGCCGGGCTGCTCGTGATCAGCCCGCTGCTCGGCGCCCTCGTGCTGGTCTCCGGAGTTCCGCTGTGGATCGCGGTCAGCCGGGCGAACCGGGCGCTGTACGCGTTCAACTACCGGATCACCCACACCGACCGGGCCCGCTCCTACGTCGTCCAACTGATGACGGAGAAGGAGAGCGCGGCCGAGGTACGCGCGTTCAACCTCGCGCGGTTCCTGCGGAACCGGTTCGACACCTACTACGACATCCGGATCGCCGGGGTACGCGCGGTGATGCGCAAGCGCATCCTCGCGTCCCTGGTGGGCGGGGCGGTCAGCGCGGCCGTGATCGCCGCGGTGGCGGTGCTCGCCGGCGTGCTCACCGACCGCGGGGTCATGTCGGTGGCCGAGGCCGGGGCGGCGTTCGTGGCCGTGGCGCTGCTCAGCCAGCGGCTGACCATGCTCGCCGACCACGTCCTCCGGCTGCACGAGAGCACCCTGTTCCTGGAGGACTGGGTGTCCTTCGTGGAGCCGCAGCGGGCGCGGCTCGCCCAGCTGCCGGTCGCCACACCGCCCCGCGGCTTCCGGCGGATCGAGCTGCGGAACGTCCGGTTCCGCTACCCGAACGCCGCCCGCGACACTCTGGTCGGCGTCGACCTGACGATCGAGCGGGGGGAGGTGGTGGCGCTGGTCGGGGAGAACGGCTCGGGCAAGACCACCCTCGCGAAGGTGATCGCCGGCCTCTACCGCCCGACCGGTGGCGCCGTCTGCTGGGACGGGGAGGAGCTCACCGACGCCACCGCCGCCGCCAGCCGGGAGTGCGTGGCGCTGGCCATGCAGGACTTCGTGCGGTACCACTTCACCGCCGCGGAGAACATCATGCTCGGCCGGCCCGACGCCGGCCACGACACCGACCGCATCCGCCGGTCGGCGGCCGCCGCCCGCGCGGACACCTTCATCGAGGCGCTGCCGGAGGGGTACGACACCCAGCTCGGTACCCAGTTCCTCGGCGGCCGGGAACTCTCCGGCGGCCAGTGGCAGCGGCTCGCGCTGGCCCGGGCGTTCTTCCGGGAGGCTGAACTCGTCATCCTCGACGAGCCGAGCGCCTCGCTGGACCCACGGGCCGAACGGGCGCTGTTCGACGACATC
This sequence comes from uncultured Micromonosporaceae bacterium, assembly GCA_964608245.1. Lineage (GTDB taxonomy): Bacteria > Actinomycetota > Actinomycetes > Mycobacteriales > Micromonosporaceae > Natronosporangium. Next base: position 3,506 of record CAZSNW010000121.1, on the reverse strand, counting down.
CGGACGCTGTGCGCCGGGCGTACCGTGGTGCTCATCTCGCACCGCTTCGCCAACGTGCGCTCCGCCGACCGGATCTACGTGCTGGCCGGCGGCCGGGTCGTCGAGTCCGGCACCCACGACGACCTCATGCGACGCGACGGCCTGTACGCGGAGCTGTTCACCCTGCAGGCCGCCGGTTACCAGGGGAGCGAACGGTGGAACTCACTGCAGCGCAGCTAGCCCGGCTCGCCCGCGACGTCCGCGGGGAGGTGGTCCTCCCGGACCAGCCGGAGTACGCCTCGGCCCTGAAGTGGTTCATCGGCCGGCTGGAGGAGGTCCGGCCGGCCGCGGTGGTGCGGTGCGCGGACGTCGCCGACGTGGTGGCGGCGCTGGCGTTCGTCCGCGACACCGGCGTCCCGTTCGCCCTGCGCAGCGGCTTCCACAGCTTCGCTGAGTACTCCACCAGCGAGGGTGTGGTGATCGACCTGCGGCGGCTCGACGGCATCCGGCTGGACGAGGCGACCGCCCGGGTCACGGTGGGCGCGGGGGTGTTCGTCGGACAGCTCGCCCGGCAGCTCGCCCCGAAGGGGCTCGTGGTGCCGATCGGCTGGTCGGAGTACGTCGGCGTGACCGGGGCGAGCCTCGGCGGCGGGTTCTCACCGCTCGGCCGGTACTACGGGCTGGGCTGCGACCACCTGCGCGCCGCGGAGGTGGTGCTCGCCGACGGCCGGGTCGTGCGGGCCGACGAGCGGGAGCACCCCGACCTGCTGTGGGCGCTGCGTGGTGCCGGCGCCGGCAACTTCGGGGTGGTGACCGCGCTGGAGTTCCAGGCCCACCCGGCCGTGCCAGCGGTGGACTTCTCGGTCTGGTGGCGGGTGGAGGACGCGGCCGCGGTGATCGACGCCTGGCAGCGGTGGGCGCCCGAGGCACCCCGGGAGATCAACGCCGAGCTGGTGCTCCAGTCCTATCCGGACATGTCGCCGTCGCGGCTGGTGCTGTTCGGACTCGCGGTCGGGTACGCGGTGGACGAGGTCCGCGACCTGCTCGTCGACGTCGCTGCACAGGCCGGGTGCGCCCCGCGGGGTCAGGCGCTCGTCGCGAAACCGGCCGACGTGGTGCCGGTCCACGTCACCTACGCCGGGCAGACGGCCTCCCACTTTCCGATGGGCGGCCGGCCGGCCGACCTCCCGCCGGGCGTACGGTTCGTCCGGTCCGACTTCTTCGACGGGCCGATCCCCGCCTCCGCCGTCGAGGAGCTCGTCGACTGGTTCGTCCGTGACCGGGTCGCCGGGCAGCAGCGGGAGCTGGAGTTCGTCCCCTGGGGCGGGGCGTTCGCCCGGTTGCGTCCGGACCAGACAGCGTTCGTGCACCGCACCGCCTCGTTCCTGCTCGAGCACACCGTGCAGGCGTACGACGAGGAGCTCAAGTCCCCTTCGTATGCGTGGGTGACCCGCTCCCGGGGGATCGTGCAGCCGCACGGCAACGGGCACGTCTACCAGAACTACCCGGACCCGGACCTCGTCGACTGGGCGTGGGCGTACTACGGGGACAACCTGCCCCGGCTGCGGGCGGTCAAAGCCGCCTACGACCCCGGGAACCTGTTCTCGTACGAGCAGTCGATCCCGCCGGCGGACGCCGGGTCCGGCGCGTACGCCGGGACGGAACGAACCCCGGTTGCCGGCTGACCATGCACGACCGGCTGTGTGAACGGTTCTCGCGACCGACGGTGCCGTCGGTGACGCTACGGTAACGACGCGCTTCCGGGAAATCGATCCGGCCGCACTCCGGTAACGGCCGAGTGCGGCCCACCGTCCGTGGCGTCAGACTCCCCGCATCCCCACTGCGAACCCGGGCCGGGTCGCGATCGTCACGTTCAGCGAGGACGCCAGGCTCCGACTGCCGATGACCCCGGTGACCCGGTCGGACGAGACAACGAGGTGGTCCTGGAGCAGTTCGCGGACAACGGCGACGGGTTCTACGCGTACATCGACACGATGCGGGAAGCGGAGCGGTTGTTCGTCCACGGCCTGACCGGCACCCTGCAGACCGTGGCCCTGGACGCCAAGGTGCAGGTGACCTTCAACGCGGACGCGGTGGCGAAATTCCGGCTGCTCGGCTACGAGAACCGGCAACTGGAGCACGACGACTTCCGCGACGACACCGTGGACGGCGGCGAGGTCGGTGTCGGTCACAACGCCACCGCGCTCTACGAGATCACCCTGCGCGAAGGTGCCGATCTGAGCCCCGACACCGCGCTCGCCACGGTGGAGCTGCGGTGGCACGACCCGGCCGACCGAGAGCCGGTGGAACGGTCGGCGACGGTGACGGTCGGCGACCTCTCCACCTCCTTCGAGGAGGCCCCGGTCCGGCTGCGTCAGGCCGTGCTGGTCGCGGCGTTCGCCGAGTGCCTGCGGGGTGGACCGTGGGCGGAGCAGGTGACCCTCGACTGGCCGGTCAGGCAGGCCTCGTCGCTACGCCTGTCACTGCCTGAGGACGCGCGGGTCGAGGAGTTCGTCGGGCTGGTCCGCCTCGCCGCCAAGCTCGCCGACCAGGCGCGCTGAGCCGGGTCGACACACCGCACCAGGGTCACTCCTGCGGGGCCCCTCCTCGGCCCGAGGGGCCCCGCACCGCTGCGGCCCCGGCGTCACATGGCGGCGGCGAGGAGACAAGCACTATGCCGGAAATCGCGGGCACCATGGATGACAACCATGGACAAGAACACCCTGAAGGAGCTACGCGACCATTACGACACCACCGACACCGCCGAGTCGGTGGAGACAGCCGACTGGGACGGCGGCGGGACACCAGAAACGCCATTGACAGCGTGGTTACCGCGCCGGCGGGCAGCGAGAGGAAAGAAGCAGAAATTGAGGGTGGTGGCGGGTGAAGGATTCGAACCTTCGTAGCTTTCGCGACGGTTTTACAGACCGCTCCCTTTGACCGCTCGGGCAACCCGCCGATCGACGCGCGACGTAGGTCGACGCGACGTGACAAGGATAGCGACCCGCCCGGAGGGGCGCGCAACTGGGTAGGGTTGACCCACCCGCACCGTACGTCGCAGGAGGCACACAAGGCATGGCCGCCACCTCGTCGTTCGACATCGTCAGCCGGGTCGACCGGCAGGAGGTCGACAACGCCCTGCAGCAGGCCGCCCGCGAGCTCGCCACCCGGTTCGACTTCCGCGGCACCGGGGCGCGCATCGAGTGGTCCGGGGACTTCGCCGTGACCCTGCAGGCGGAGACCGAGGACCGGGTGAAGGCTGCGCTCGACGTGTTCAAGGACAAGCTGGTCAAGCGGAACGTGTCCCTGAAGTTCCTGGACGCGAAGGACCCGCGGCCCTCCGGCAAGGTCTACAAGATCGAGTGCACGATCCAGCAGGGCATCAGCCAGGAGAAGGCCAAGGCGATCTCCAAGAAGATCCGCGACGAGGGCCCCAAGGGGGTCCAGGCCCAGATCCAGGGCGACCAGCTGCGGGTCAGCAGCAAGAAGAAGGACGACCTGCAGGTGGTGATCCGGATGCTCAAGGC
>CAZSNW010000120.1:0-8278 GCA_964608245.1 uncultured Micromonosporaceae bacterium | reverse complement strand
GAGGTGTACGGGCGGCCGGTGGACGCCTGGGTGGGGGACTTCATCGGCGAGGCGGTGCTGCTGCCCGCGGTGATCAGCAGCGGCACGGCGCGTACCCCGCTGGGGGAGCTCGCCGCGCCGGACGCGCCGGACGGTCCCGGCACCGTGCTGGTCCGGCCGGAGCAGGTGCAGCTCACCGACCCGGCGCAGGCGGTGGCGGCCACCGTGGTGGGGCGGGACTACTACGGCCACGACGCGCTGCTCGCGCTGCGGCTGGACTCGGGGGAGCGGGTGCTGGCCCGGGTGTTCGACCTCTCCGGACCGCAGCCGGAGCCGGGGCGGCGGGTGGGTCTGCGGGTGCGCGGACCGGTGCTCGCCTACCCGGCGGCGGAGGTGCAGCCCGCGTCGGCAGAGCCGCCGACCTCGGCCTCCGACCCGCAGCCCACGACGGCCGGCGCCGGGAGCTGAGCGCAACGGAAGCGGCGGACGTCCGCGGAGCTCCTGTCGCCCTCGCAGACGGGAACCGGCCGGGCGCTCCTGCCGGAGCGCCCGGCCGGTGTCACGCGACGGACCGGGTACTCAGCCGATCAGCACCCGGCCGCCGGTGTCCCGTACGGACCGGGTGACCGACCTACGGCACCAGCCGCGAGGTGGAGCCGGTCAGCCCGGCGCTGTCGGTGACGGTCAGGGTCACCGTGAACGGCCCGCCGCCCACGTAGAGGTGGGTGGTCGTCGCGCCGGAGCCGGTCGAGCCGTCACCGAAGTTCCAGGCCCAGTCGGTGATCGGCCCGTTCGGCGACGACGAGCCGCTGCCGTTGAAGCTGCAGAACAGGAAGATCAGCAGCGTCGTGCAGCTGTGGGTGAAGGACGCCGTCGGCGGCACCAGGGTGCCCACGGTCACCGGCTGGCTGTCGCTGTCGGTCAGCCCGTTGTTGTCGGTCACCGTCAGCGTCACCGTGTAGGTGCCCGGCGCGCCGTAGGTGTGGGTCACGACGCTGCCGGAGCCGCTGCTCCCGTCACCGAAGTCCCAGCTCCAGCTGACGATGGAGCCGCCCGGCGCGCTCGACCCGGTGCCGTCGAAGGTGCAGGTCAGCGTCGCGTTGTTGCAGGTGACGGTGAACGACGCGACCGGCGGCGGCGTCGGGCCGGAGCCGAGGGCGGCCTGCACCGCCGCGTACGCGTCGATGCGGCCCTCACCGAACACGTTGTTGTTCGCCGCGGTGCCACCGCAGGTCAGGTTGCTGGTGTCCCGGGCGGTCGTGTTCAGGATCGTCTTCACGTTGTCGACCGTCAGCGACGGGTTCGCCGACAGGATCAGCGCCACCGTGCCGGAGGCGTGCGGGGTGGCCATCGACGTGCCGTTGAAGGTGCCGTACGCGGTGTTGCTCGACGCGACGGACGAACGCACCGCCACACCCGGCGCGGACGCGTTCGGCTTGATCACGCTCGGGCTGACACCGGACGCGCCGCGGCTGGAGAAGCTGGCGATGGTGTTGTTGATGTCGTACGCGCCGATGGCGTACGCGGGGATGTTGTCACCCGGCGAGTTGGCGGTGTTGCAGCCCGGGCCGGAGTTGCCGGCGGCGAACATCGGGAAGATGCCGGCGGCGATCCAGGCGTTGATGGTGGCCTGGTACCAGGTGTCGCCGCGGCCACCGCCCCACGAGTTGTTCACCACGTGCGGCGCCTTGGTCGGGTCCGCGCCGGTCCCGTCGGTCCGGGTCGGCGCCAGCATCCACTGGCCGGCCGCGAGCAGGTGGGTCGACGAGCAGGAGCTGCTGGCGCAGCCCTTGGCCGCGATCCACTTCGCACCCGGCGCGACACCGATCTGGTTGGTGCCGCCGTCGTCACCGACCATGGTGCCGGTCACGTGGGTGCCGTGGTTGTTGTTGTCGCACGGGGTCGGACCGCACACGCCGGTCGGGTCGAACCAGTTGTAGTTGTGGTCGAAGACGCCGCCGCCGAGGTTGCCGCGGTACTTGTTCACCAGCGCGTTGTGGGTGTAGCGGACGCCGGTGTCGATCGAGGCGACCACGATGCCCTGGCCGGTGATGCCGAAGTCGGCCCAGACCTGGTCGGCGCGGATGTTCGCGATGCCCCACTCGACGGCCATCGTGCCCGCGTCGGCCGGGAGCTGGTCCTCGGCGTTGCGGTCGGTCGGCTCGATGAGGTGGTACTCCCGGTCCGCCTCCAGGTGCGACACCTCCGGTCGCGCCGCGAGGGCACGCGCCAGGCGGGCGTCACCGGTGACGTGGATGGCGTTGGCGATCCAGAACGGGGTGAACTCGACGTTCCGGTCCCGCAGGTACCTGCGGAGGTCGGCCTGGCTGCGCTCGGCCACCGAGGTCAGCTCGTTGTACACCCAACGCGCGTTGTCGGCCCGGCTGACGGTGCCCTCGGAGGTGTAGATCGGGGCCCGGGACAGGTCGGCGGTCTCCTTCAGGTAGACGAAGAAGGAGGTGGTGCCGCCGTCGGACAGCTCGGCCCACAGTTCCGGTTCGACGTTGGCCGGCGCGGCGTTGGCGCTCGCGCTGGTGGTGCCGGTCACCAGAGTGGCGACCACCAGCGCGGCGGCGGCCCCGGTCGCGGACAGTCGCCGGACCAGTCGGCCACGCCTCGAATGGTCAGACATGGTTCCTCCTGTGGACAGGTGACATGCCGTGGCCGTACCGGACGGTCGATGTGGACTGGTTTATCCGGCTGGCCACGCTAGTCACCGTCACCCGGTGACGGGTCAACTGCAATCAGTAGTCACTACGCAAAAAATTCAAATCTCTGATTGAAAGCGGGTCGGATCCGCAGCTGACGCCGGATCACGGTTCCGCGGGGTCGCGGGGACCCGGTACCTCGGCCCCGCCGGCCGCCAACGCACGGCGCGACGGGAGGCCGAGCTTGCGCAACGCCCGGGCCACGTGGGCCTCCACGGTCCGGGTCGACAGGTACAGCGACTCGGCGATCTCCCGGTTGGTCAGCCCGCTGCGGACCAGCCGCACCACCTCCCGCTCCCGCGGGGACAGCTGGCTGCCGTACCCGCGGCGGCCCCGCCGGTGGGAGACCCGCCGGCCCAGGCAGCGCAGCAGGTGACGACAGCGGGCCACGTCCCGGGTGGCGCCCAGCTGCTCGAACGCCGCCAGCGCCTCCGCCACCGCCTGGGTGCCGTCGGACCCGTCGGCCAGCAGACACCGGCCGCGCGCCTCCCGCGCGGCGGCCGCCAGGTACGGCCGGGGCAGGGCGAGGTACGCCTCGGCCGCCTCCGCGTACCGGGCAGCCGCGGTCGCGAGGTCGCCGTGGGCCTCGGCCAGGGCGGCGCGGCCGGCCAGCAGCGCCGCCTCCGCCAGCGGACTGTCGCGACCGGACAGTCCGGCGTCGGCCTCCGCCAGCAGGGCGGCCGCCGCCGCGTACCCGGTGGCGGAGCGGGCCAGCACCCCCACCGCGGTCGGCAGCACCTCGGCCGCCCAGCACCACACGCCCTTGGCGCGCACCAACGCCACCGCCCGGTCGGCCTGGTCGGCCGCGGCCGCCAGGTCCCCGCCGGCCGCGGCGGCCCGCACCAGCCCGTCACGGGCGGCGACCATCACCGGCACCATCGGCGCGCCCACCGCGAGCCTGACCTCGGCCTCCCGCATCCGACCGGCGGCCAGCGCCAGCAGCCCGGCCACCGTGCGGGCCACGGCCGTCACCGGACAGGTGTCGGAGGCCGCGGCGACGAGCTCCTCAGCCCGGACGGCGAGTCCGTCCCAGCGTCCGACCGCGTAGTCGTACAGCAGCTCGCAGCCGGCCAGGTACCGGGGCAGGAGGCTGTCGGAGGCGCGGTCACCGGTGGTGAGCCGGCGGGCCAGCCGGAGCTGGGAGGCCGCCTCCCGGTAGCGGCCCACCCACAGCGCGGCCCAGGCCAGACCCACCGCCCGCCGGGCCAGGCGCCACGCGTCGGCCGGCGACCCCGGCCCGTCGGTCGTCGTCGTGCGCGCCACCTCGGCCCAGCCGGCCGGGTCGCCGGTGGCGGCCAGCGCGGTCGTGCGGTGGTCCCGCACCGTCGCCAGCAGCGCCGGGTCGTCGCAGCGCCGTGCCGCCTGCTCGGCCCGCTCGAGCCAGGTCAGATGTTGTCCGACGTGGAGGCCGTCGACCAGGTGGGGCGTGCCGAGGCCCGCCGCCGCCCGGGCAGCCAGCGCCGGCGCGTCACCCACCTCGGCGTACGCCCGCTCAAGCTCGGTCCGTCCCTGCCGGACCGCGCCCTCCCGGTGGCGCAGCAGCAGTCCGAGACAGACGCGCAGCCGACCGCGGTCGGTAGCCGACAGCCGGGAGTCGGCCAGCAGCCGCCGCAGCAGGGCGGAGGTCCGGCCCGGGTCCCGGCTCAGCTGCGCGGCGTGCGCGAGCTTGGTGGCCAGCCGGACCCGCTGCGGCCAGGCGATCCGCTCCTCGGCCACCACCGGCCGCAGCAGCGCGACGGCGGTGTCGTGGTCGCAGACCCCGACCGCCTCGTCGGCGGCCGCCTCCGCGTACCGCAGCCAGTCGTCGAACCGACCGGCGCCGTGGCTGTGGCGGGCCAGCTCCGCCCGCGGCGGCGGGTCCAGCGTGCGCAGCACCTCCACCGCCCGGCGGTGCAGCCGCCGACGGTCGGGTTCGGGCACCAGCTCACGCACCGCCTGCCGGGCCAGCGCGTGCGGAAAGTCGTACCGCTGCGGGTCGACCGGCCGCAACAGAGCCCGGTTCACCAGTTCGGTCAGCGCGGCGGTCGTCCGCTCCGGGTCGAGCGCGGCCAGCCGTGCCAGCAGCTCCTCGTCGGCGGGGCGGTCCAGCACCGCGGCGGCGGACAGCAGCTGCCGCGCCTCCACCCCGGCCCGCAGCAGCCGGTCCCGCACGGTGACGCGCAGCGCCACCGGCACGTACGGGGCCTGGGGGAGGACCTCCTCCAGCGGCACGCCCGGGCCGCGCGCGGCGACCACGCCGGCCAGCTCCTCCACCGCCAACGGCAGACCGGCGGTGCACCGGTGCAGCCGGCGGGCGTACCCGGGCGGCAGCATCCCCGGGTACGCGGCGGCGACCAGGTCCGCCACCGCGGAGGGGTCGAGCGGGGACAGCCGGATCCGGACCACCGGGACCTCCGCCGGCGGTGCGGCGACCGGCACGGGCGCAGCCGGGTCCGGCAGGTCCTCCCGCCGGTAGGTGAGGACCAGCACCAGCTGGGCGGGCAGTCGGCCGACCAGGAACCGCAGCAGCTCACCGGTGGCCTCGTCGGCCCAGTGCAGGGCCTCCAGCACCAGCACCGTGGGCCCGAGCGCCGCCAGCAGGTCGCGGACGCCCCGGAAGACGCGGTGGCGTTCGGCGGGTGGGTTGCCGGCCGGCTCCGGCGCGGGCGGCAGCCGGTGGGCCAGCTCCGGCAGCAGCGGCCGCAGCACACCGGTCACCGGCGACAGGGCCCCGGGGCCGGGCAGCCAGGGCGCGGCACCGGAGAGCGCGTCGACCACCGGACCGAACGGCAGCGGCTCCCGCAGGTCGGTGCAGCGACCCACCAACCGGGCGGTCGCGGCGAGCTGCGGGGAGCCCAACCACTCGCGGATCAGCCGCGACTTACCGACACCCGCCTCGCCCTCGACCACCACCAGCGCCGGTGTGGTGCGGGCGGCCCGCTCCAGCAGGCGCATCTCCCTGTCCCGTCCGACCAGTACCGGCGAGAGCACCCGACCCGGCGTACCCGGGCGGCGGGAGGACCGGCCCGGCGGGTCGACTGCGCTGACACCGTGTCGCCCGGAACCGGGGTGGGGTGTCGCGGTCATCGATCCTTCCTGGCCCTAGGTGCGGCGGCGGGAGCCCGTGGCTCCCCCGTCGCGGACAGGCTCCGATCACCCCGCCGTCACACGTCTACTCCGCCACCTCGGAAAAGTCAAGCATGTCACTTGATAGAAGAGTCGGGGACCCCGTGCGGCGCGGTGTGCACCGGGCTCCACCCCGGTCGGATCGGGGGACCGGGACGACCCGGCGGCTTGCCGGCCGGGCGCGGTCGCATAGTCTGGCGACGGGTGGACGACAGCGAGGAGGATGCGGTGACCGAGCTGGTGCGGTTCGAGGTCGAGGACGGCATCGCGACGATCCGGTTGGACCGGCCGCCGATGAACGCCCTGAACACCGAGGTCCAGGAGGGCCTGCGGGCCGCGGCCGCCCAGGCGGCCGCCGCGACCGACGTGGCGGCGGTGGTGGTCTACGGCGGGGAGAAGGTCTTCGCTGCCGGGGCGGACATCAAGGAGATGGTCACCATGTCGTACACCGACATGGCCGCCCGGGCCGAGGCGCTCTCCAGCGCGTTCGACGCCGTCGCCCGCATCCCCAAGCCGGTGATCGCGGCGATCACCGGGTACGCGCTCGGTGGCGGCTGCGAGCTGGCGCTGGCCTGCGACTGGCGGGTGGCGGCCGAGGACGCCAAGCTCGGCCAGCCGGAGATCAAGTTGGGCATCATCCCCGGCGCCGGCGGCACCCAGCGGCTGGCCCGGCTGATCGGTCCCGCCCGGGCCAAGGACCTCATCTTCACCGGCCGCATGGTCGACGCCGAGGAGGCGCTGCGGATCGGCCTGGTGGACCGGGTGGTGCCGGCCGACCAGGTGTACGCCACCGCCAAGGAGATGGCCCGCGCGTTCGTGGGCGGCCCCGCCCAGGCGCTGCGCGCCGCCAAGCTCGCCATCGACGGCGGGCTGGACCGGGACCTCGCCGCCGGCCTGGCCTGGGAGAGCCAGCTGTTCGCTGCGCTGTTCGCCACCGAGGACAAGCAGGAGGGCATGACCGCGTTCGTCGAGAAGCGGCAGCCCAACTTCCGCGGTCGCTGACCGGCCACGGCGGTAGGTTGCGGACATGACCGAGACTCACCGCCGCGACAGCGACGGCGACCCCGGGGCGGCCGCCGGCGCGGCAGACTCAGGTACGCGCGTCGACGGGCACGGTGGCACGCTGGCGCTCGCGGTGCTGCGGGCGTACGGGGTGAGGGAGCTGTTCACCCTCTCCGGCGGGCACGTGTTCCCGTTCTACGACGCGGCCCGCGCCGCGGGCGTGCCGGTGCTGGACGTACGCCACGAGCAGTCGGCGGTGTTCGCCGCCGAGGCGGTGGCCAGGCTGCAGCGCCGCCCGGGGTGCGCGGTGCTCACCGCCGGCCCCGGGGTGACCAACGGTGTCTCCGCGGTGACCAGCGCGTCCTTCAACGGCGCGCCGGTGGTGGTGCTCGGCGGCCGGGCGCCGCAGTTCCGGTGGGGCTCGGGCAGCCTGCAGGAGATCGACCACGTGCCGCTGGTGCAGCCGGTCACCAAGCACGCCGCGACCGTGCCGGCCACCGAGGAGATCCCGGCCGCGGTCGACACCGCGGTGCGTACCGCCCTCACCCCGCACCGCGGGCCGGTGTTCCTCGACTTCCCGCTGGAGGTGCTGTTCTCCACCGCCGAGGTGACCCTGCCCGAGGTGCCGCCGGTGCCGGTGGTGGAGCCGGATCCGGACGAGGTCGCGCGGGCCGCCGCGGTGCTCGCCGAGGCGCGCCGACCGGTGGTGGTCGCCGGGTCCGACGTGTACGCGCACGACGCGCTCGACGCGCTGCGGGCGCTGGTCGAGACCCACCAGGCGCCGCTGTTCACCAACGGCATGGGGCGCGGGGCCCTGCCGCCGGAGCACCCGCTGGCGTTCTCCCGCTGCCGCCGGGTGGCGCTGGCCGACGCGGACGTGGTCGTGGTGGTCGGCACCCCGCTGGACTTCCGGCTCAACTTCGGCGACTTCGGCGCCGCGCAGGTGGTGCACGTGGTCGACGCACCCTCGCAGCGGGCCGGCCACGTGACACCGGCCGCCTCCCCGGCCGGCGACCTGCGGCGGATCCTCGCGGCGATGGCCGACCGCGCACCGGCGTCCGACCGCACCGACTGGGTGGAGACGCTGCGACGGGCCGAGCAAGCCGCCGCCGACAAGCACGCCGAGGAGATGGCGGCCGACAGCGAGCCGATCCGACCCTCCCGGGTCTACGGGGAGCTGCGCCGGGTGCTCGACCGCGACGCGGTGGTGATCTGTGACGGCGGGGACTTTGTCTCGTACGCCGGCCGGTACCTCACCCCGGCGGTGCCGGGCGCCTGGCTCGATCCGGGGCCGTTCGGGTGCCTCGGCACCGGCATGGGGTACGCCATGGGCGCGCGGCTCACCTACCCCGACCGGCAGGTGTGCGTGCTGCTCGGCGACGGAGCCGCCGGCTTCTCCCTCATGGACGTCGAGTCGCTGGTCCGGCAGCGGCTGCCGGTGGTGATGGTGGTCGGCAACAACGGCATCTGGGGGCTGGAGAAGC
>CAZSNW010000119.1:3038-8317 GCA_964608245.1 uncultured Micromonosporaceae bacterium | reverse complement strand
CCGCCCATGAGGTTCACGTTGTCGGTCAGGTCCTTCCAGGTGCCGGCGACGCCCTGCACCTGGGCCTGGCCGCCGAGCTTGCCCTCGGTGCCGACCTCGCGGGCCACCCGCGTGACCTCGTTGGCGAACACCCGCAGCGTGTCGGTGAGCGAGTTGATGGTGTGCGCGAGTTCGGCCACCTCACCCTTGGCCGACACGGTGATCTTCTGCGACAGGTCGCCGTGCGCCACCGCGGTGGCCACCTGGGAGATCGACCGCACCTGGTCGGTGAGGTTGGAGGCCATGGTGTTCACCGAGTCGGTCAGCTCCCGCCACACGCCCGAGACGCCCCGCACCTGGGCCTGGCCGCCGAGCTTGCCCTCGGTGCCGACCTCGCGGGCGACCCTGGTGACCTCCTCGGCGAACCGGGACAGCTGGTCGACCATGGTGTTGACGGTGCGGGCGATCCGCAGGAACTCCCCGCGCAGCGGCCGGCCGTTGATCTCGTCCGGCATGTGCTGGCTGAGGTCCCCCTCGGCCACCGCCGCGATCACCCGCGCGATCTCGGTCGCCGGGCTGCCCAGGTCGTCGATGAGCGCGTTGACCGACCGCACCCCGTCGGCCCACGCGCCCTCGTAGGACTCGTCGTCCAGTCGCTCGGTCAGGCGGCCCTCGCGGCCGACCACCCGGCAGATCCGCTTGAGGTCCCGCTGCTGCTGGGCAGCCAGCTGCACCAGGTCGTTGAACGCGTCGGCCGCTTCGCCGGCGGGGCCGACGTCCCGCGGCAGCCGCACCGTGAAGTCGCCGGCGCGTACCCGTCGCAGCGCCTCGGCGAGCTCCAGCAGCAGCGTGTCACGGTCGTCGGTCGCCACCGCCGCGGATCCGGTCCTCTGCCTCGTCACCATGGCGTCCTCGCATGTCCGGGGTCCGAAGGCCCCCCCATCATGTCGTCTCCGCACCGTCCGTGGCGAGTCCGGCGTCGTTGGTGACCGAACGCACATCGACCCGTGCCGCCCGGTGGCGTACCGGTGGCACCGCCTCGGGGACCGGGTGGAGGCTGCCTGGCCGGTCGGGGAGACTGGGGGTGTGCGTGACGCCTCGTCCGCCGGCGACTCCGCCGCCGGTCCACCCGGGGTTGCGGACCTGCGGCCGCGTCTGGTCCGCCGGGTCCGGCTCCCGGCCGACCGGCGCAGCCCGGCCGCGGCCCGGGCGGTGGTGCGTGCGGTGGTCGAGGAGATGGGGCTCGCCCCGCTGCTGGACGCGGCGCTGCTGCTGACCACCGAACTGTCCACCAACGCGGTGGTGCACGCCGGCACCGACCTGGTGCTGCAGGTCCAGGCCGACCCGGACACGCTGCTCGTCACCGTCAGCGACGAGTCACGTCACTCGCCGCACACCGGCCCGGCGGCGGTGGCCGAGGAGCTGCGCCGGGCGGGCACCCGGCGCCCGGCACCCGGCGAGATCCCCGAACGGGGGCGCGGGCTGCTGCTCGTCGACCACTTCGCCGACCGGTGGGGCACCGTCCACCACGGCGCCGGCAAGGGTGTGTGGTTCCTGCTGCGGCGGCCGCACACCGGGCCCGGCCCGGACCGGGTCGACCAGGTGGCGGAGACCGGTGAGGACCTCGCCGTCGTCCCGGTGGGGCCGGAGCAGGTCCTGGGCGAGCTGCCCGCCGACGGCGCGGTGACCGACCCGGCGGCGCTCGCCGCGCTGCTGGAGGTCGCCCCCGACCCGTACGCCGACGATCCGGTGGCCGACTTCGCGGCCTCCCTGCTGCACCTGCTCGTCGACCTGGTCGGCGCGGCCGGCGGTGTGGTGCGCTGCGACCTGGGGGAGGGCGCCGGCCTGGTGACGCTCGCCCGGTACGGCCGCACCCCCCGGCCGGGCGTACCCACGGTGCGGCTGCCGCTGCCGCTGTCCGGTGGCGCCTCCGGCGAGCTGGAGCTGGACGCGCCGGACAGCGAGCACGTCCGCCCGCTGGCGGCGCTGGCGGCCGACCGGCTGGCCCTGGTGGTGGAGAACGAGCGGCTGCGCCGGGCCGACCGCCGCCGCCAGACCTGGCTCACCTTCCTCGCCGAGGCGAGCGAGCTGCTGGCGCAGTCGCTGGACGTCGAACTCACCCTGGCGCTCATCCCGCAGCTCGTGGTGCCGCGGCTGGGCGAGTGGTCGGCGGTCTACACCACCGACGCCTGGGGGCGGCTGCAGCTGGAGACCGCCACCCACCGGGACGAGGACATGCTCTCCCAGCTGTACGCCTCGCTGGGCGAGCTCGCCGAGGAGCCGCTGTTCACCCGGCTGCCCGCGGTGCTGCGGGCCGCCGGCAAGGTGCCGCTGCCCGCCCCGACCGAGGGGTTCGCGGTCCCGCTGATCGCCCGTGGCCAGCTACTCGGCATGCTCGCGGTCGGCCGGCACCGGCAGCGCCGGCACGAGCCGGACGAGGTGGCGGTGCTGCAGGACGTGGCCCGTCGGGCGGCGCTGGCGGTCGACAACGCCCGCATCCACGCCGAACGCCGCAACGTGGCGCGCACCCTGCAACGGTCGCTGCTGCCGCCGGCCCTGCCGTCGGTGCCGGGCATCGGCTTCGGCGCCGCGTACGTGCCCACCGGCGACACCGCGGAGGTGGGCGGCGACTTCTACGACGTGATCCCGCTGCGGGACGACAAGTGGCTGGTGGTGGTCGGGGACGTCTCGGGCAAAGGGGTGCAGGCGGCGACCGTGACCGGGCTGGTCCGGGAGGTGATCCGGGCGCTGGTGCGGGGCGGCCGTTCGCTACCGGAGATCCTGGACCGGATCAACGAGACCCTGGTCGAGCGCGGCCGCGGCCGGTTCTGCACGTTGGCGCTGGCGGCCGTCGAACCGGTCACCGTGGACCAGCGCCCCGGCGCCGCCCCGACCCTGCTGTCGGTCCAGCTGCACCTGGCCGGGCACGAGCAGCCCCTGCTGGTGCGCGCGGACGGGCGTACCTCGCCGGCCGGCATCGGCGGCACCGCGCTGGGGCTGCTGGACACCATCCACTGCCCGGTGGCCAAGGTGCCGCTGTACCCGGGCGACTCGCTGATCTTCTACACCGACGGGGTGACCGAGCGCCGGCGCGGTCGCGAACTGTTCGGCCGGCGGCGGCTGCAGGAGGCGGCCGCCCCGCTGGCCGGCTACTCGGCGGACCTGATCGCCTCCCGGATCCGGGCGGCGACCATCGGCTTCTCGCCCGAACCGCCGCGCGACGACATCGCCGTGCTGGTGGTCCGCAACGAGCTGACCGCGCCACCGGTGCGCCCCCGTACCACCATCCCACCGATCAAGGAGAGGACCACATGACCGAACCGCCGCGGGCCAAGCGGGTACCGACCGAGCGGGTGTTCCACGGCGACCGGGTGATCGACGAGTACGCGTGGCTGGCCGACCGGGACGACCCGGACACCATCGCCTACCTGGAGGCGGAGAACGCGTACACCGAGGCGGCGACCGCCCACCTGGCCGACCTGCGGGAACGGATCTTCACCGAGATCCGGGCGCGCACCCAGGAGACCGACCTGTCGGTGCCCTGGCGCAAGGGCGGCTGGTGGTACTACGTGCGCACGGTCGAGGGCAAGCAGTACCCGATCCACTGCCGGAAGGCGGTGGCCGAGGGCGAGGTGGATCCGCCGCAGGCCACCGACGGCGCGCCGCTTGACGGCGAGCAGGTGCTGCTGGACGAGAACGTGCTCGCCGAGGGGCACGAGCACTTCGCGCTGGGGGCGTTCGAGGTCAGCGCGGACGGGCGGTTCCTCGCGTACTCGGTGGACGTCACCGGGGACGAGCGGTTCACCCTGCGGGTGCGGGACCTGGAGACCGGCGAGGACCTGCCCGACGAGATCCGCGACACCTTCTACGGCGCGGTCTGGTCCACCGACGCGTCGACCCTGTTCTACGTGACGGTGGACGACGCCTGGCGGCCCTACCGGGTGTGGCGGCACCGGATCGGTACCCCGGCCGAGGAGGACGTGCTCGTCTACCAGGAGGACGACGAGCGGTTCTGGCTGGGGGTGGACGTGACCCGGTCGGAGCGGTTCGTCGTGATCGGGTCGCACAGCTCCACCACCTCGGAGGTGCGGGTGGTGCCGACCGACGATCCGACCGCCGAGCCGGTGGTGATCGCCGCGCGGCGGCAGGGCGTCGAGTACCACGTCGAGCACGACGCCACCGGTCGCCGGTTCCTCATCCTCCACAACGACGGGGCGCTGGACTTCGCGCTCGCCACCACGCCCGACGACGCCCCGGGCGCGTGGGAGCCGCTGGTCGAGCACACCCCCGGGGTACGCCTGGAGGACGTCAACGCGTTCGCCGACCACATCGTGCTGTCGCTGCGCGCCGAGGGCATGACCGAACTCCGGGTGCTGCCGCTCGCGGGCGGCGAGCCGTACCAGGTGCGCTTCCCCGAGCCGATCTACCACGTGGAGCTGGGTGCCAACCCGGAGTACGACACCCCGTGGATCCGGCTGCGCTACACCTCGCTGGTCACCCCGCTGTCGGTGTACGACTACGTGCTCGCCACCGGGGAGCTGGTGCTGCGCCGGCGGACCCCGGTGCTCGGGGGCTACGACCCGGACGCGTACGAGCAGCACCGGGAGTGGGCGACCGCCGACGACGGCACCCGGGTGCCGATCTCGCTGGTGTGCCGCCGCGGCACCCCGCGGGACGGCAGCGCCCCCTGCCTGCTGTACGGCTACGGGTCGTACGAGCACAGCAGCGACCCGAAGTTCTCCATCCCGCGGCTGTCGCTGCTGGAGCGGGGCGTGGTGTACGCGATCGCGCACATCCGCGGCGGCGGGGAGATGGGTCGGCGCTGGTACGAGGACGGCAAGCTGCTGGCCAAGCGCAACACGTTCACCGACTTCGTGGCCTGCGCCCGGCACCTGGTCAAGTCGGGGTGGACCTCGCCCGACCGGCTGGTGGCCCGGGGCGGGTCGGCCGGCGGCCTGCTCATGGGCGCGGTGGCCAACCTCGCGCCGGAGGAGTTCGCCGGCATCGTGGCGCAGGTGCCGTTCGTGGACCCGCTCAACACCATCCTCGACCCGTCGAAGCCGCTGACGGTGATCGAGTGGGAGGAGTGGGGCAACCCGCTGGAGTCGGCCGAGGTGTACGCGTACATGAAGGCGTACTCGCCGTACGAGAACGTCGCCGACCGGCCGTACCCGCCGATCCTCGCGGTGACCAGCCTCAACGACACCCGGGTGCTCTACCACGAGCCGGCCAAGTGGATCGCCAAGCTGCGCGCGGTCGCCCCGGGCGGCACCTACCTGCTCAAGACGGAGATGTCCGCG
>CAZSNW010000119.1:0-3028 GCA_964608245.1 uncultured Micromonosporaceae bacterium | reverse complement strand
GGCGCTACGACGCCTGGCGGGAGGAGGCGTTCGTGATCGCGTGGATCCTCGACCGGCTGGGCCGGGCCGACTGACGCGCCCGGGCGCGTGAGCGGCGCGGGTGGCGGGCTGGACCGGCCGGCAGCTGCGACCCGACCAGGTGGCGCTGCTGGCCGGCCTGCCGCACCCGGTGACGATGGAGGTGGCGGGGTTCGGGCCGGTCGTCTTCTGCCACGGGTCACCGCGCCACGACGACGACGTGGTGCTGGTCGACAGCGCACCGGCCCGGTGGGCGGAGGTCTTCGCCGGGCTGGACGACACCGTCCGCACGGTGGTGTGCGGCCACACCCACATGCCGTTCCAACGACTGGTCGACGGCCGGCTGGTGGTCAATCCGGGCAGTGTCGGTATGCCCTACGGCCGGCCCGGGCCCCACTGGGGGCTGCTCGGCGACGGCGTGGTGCAGCTGCGGCACACGACCGTCGACCTGGATGCGCTGGCCGACCGGGTGGTCGCCGACAGCGGCTTCCCGGGGGCGGCCGAGTTCGCGGCCGCGTACCTGCGTCAGGCGGTGTCGGACCTGGAGGCGCTGCGGGTGTTCGGCCCGCTGGACGGCCGGCCCGCCGGCGGCTCAGCCACCTGACGGCCGCGCCGGCCGACGGTCGGCGGCGGGGGCGGGAACGGCGGCGCCGGGACCGGCCCCGGTGGCCGGGGCGGCCCGGGTGGCGGGGTCGGCGGTGGCGGGGGCACCGGCCCGGGCTCCGGCGACGGCGGCTGCGGCCCGGGTCCCGGCGCAGGTGGTGGCTGCGGCGGCTGCGGTGGCGGACCCGGCGGCGGGCCGGGCGGTGGCGGCTCGGGCGACGGCGGGTCCGGCTGCGCAGGTTCGGGCGGCCCGGGCTCGGGACCGGGCTCGGGTGCAGGCTCCGGCCCGGGCCCGGGCGGTTCCGGCCCGGGCCCCGGCCTCGGCCCGCGGGCACGCACCTCGCGCATGCCCCTACCGTGCCACAGCGGAGGTCAGCTGAGGGCCGCCTCCGCCAGGGCGAGGAAGGTGTCGTTCTCGTCCGGGGTGCCGATCGTCACGCGTACCCCGTCGCCGGGGAACGGCCGCACGATCACCCCGCCCTCGGCGCAGGCGGCGGCGAACGACGCCGACCGCTCGCCGAGCGGCAGCCAGATGAAGTTGGCCTGCGAGTCCGGCACGTCCGGCACGAGCTTCCGGATCGCCTCCAGCACCCGGGTCCGCTCGGCGATCACCAGGTCGCAGCGGCGCCGCATCTCCTCGGCGGCGTCCAGGGCGGCCAACGCGGCGGCCTGGGCGGCGGCGCTGGTGGAGAACGGGGTCACCACCTTGCGGACCGCGTCGGCCACCTCCGGGGCGGCGATGAGGAAGCCGACCCGCAGCCCGGCCAGGCCCCACGCCTTGGACAGTGCGCAGCACCACCACGTTGGGCCGGTCGCCGTAGGCGGTCAGCGCGTCCGGCACCTCCGGGTCGGTGACGAACTCCCGGTACGCCTCGTCGATGACCACGAGCACGTCCTCCCCGACCGCGTCGAGGAAGGCGTCCAGCTCGGCCTTGCGGACCGCGGTGCCGGTCGGGTTGTTCGGGTTGTACACCAGCACCATGCGGGTCCGTTCGGTGACGGCGGCGGCCATCGCCGGCAGGTCGTGCCCGTGGCCGGGGGTGTTGGGCACCTGGACGCTGGTGGCGCCGGTGGTCGCGGTGATGATCGGGTACGCCTCGAACGACCGCCACGAGTAGACGATCTCGTCACCCGGCATGCAGGTGGCCTTGGCCAGGTGCTCGGCGAGGGCCACCGAGCCGCAGCCGGTGGCGATCCGGTCGGGCTCGACGCCGTACCGGGCCGCGAGCTTCTCCCGCAGCTCCACCACCCCCATGTCCGGGTAGCGGTGGACGTTGGCGACCGCCCGGGTGACGGCCTCCACCACCCCCGGCAGCGGCCCGTAGGGCACCTCGTTGCTGGCCAGCTTGATCGCCCCCGGCACGGTGCGTCCCGGGACGTAGCTGGGGATGCGCTCCAGGTCAGGACGGGTCAGGCTCATCGGATGACGCCTCCTTGTCAGGGGTGCGGGCGGGGTCGTCACGCGGCACGGTGACCACCACGGTGTTGGCGGACTTGTCGTGCAGCGCCTGCTGGAGTGGCCGGTCGAACAGGAGGAACGCGGCGTCGATCAGCTGGAGGACCAGACCGATGCCGCAGCAGTACCACAGCACGGTCGGGGTGCCGAAGGTGTTCCAGCGGCGGGCGGAGAGGCGGAACGTGAGCGGTTCCGCGCTGTCCAGCCGTACCACCTGGATGCCCATCAGCCGCTTGCCGAGGGTCTGCCCGGTGTTGGCGACCGCCGGCACCTCGTAGGCGAACCACAGCGCGGTGGCGATGAGCACGATCACCAGCAGCAGGTTGCCGCCCCGGGCGCTGAGCTGCGGCAGGTCACCGGTCTCGCCCGCGAGCTGCTGGGCGAACACGGCCCGCAGCACCGGGGTCAGCTCCCGCCAGAACTGGTAGACGAACCACCCGTTGACCGCCACGTTGAGCGCGAGCAGCGCGACCGCGTCGATCAGCCGCGCCACCAGCCGCGCGCTCAGGGGTGCCAGCACCAGACCGTCCCGCAACGTCGGCGGCCCGGCGACGGGGCGCCACGCGGGCGTCCCGTCGCCGGGCGACGTCCCGACACCCCGGCGCGGCGGGGTCTGCGGCAGGTTGCGGCCGCGGAGCCGCTCCTGCGCCGCCGCTCCGCCCGCCGGGGGCAGCTCGACGGCGGTCGGCAGCCCCGGGACCGCCGGCACCTGCGGCTCGGACGGCCGCGTGGTCGGCGGTCCCGGCGGTGGGGTGGCGTCGGCCGGGATCGGGTCACCGACCCAGCCTTCGCCGTCCCACCACCGCTGGATGCTGTGGTCGACCGGATCGCGGTACCAGCCCGGTGGAACGCTCACCCGTGCTCCTTCGTCACGCGGGCATCCTACGGGCCGGAACCGGAGGGGAGCCTCAGAGGTTGCCGCGACGTGCCTGTTCGCGCTCGATCGCCTCG
>CAZSNW010000118.1:0-8450 GCA_964608245.1 uncultured Micromonosporaceae bacterium | reverse complement strand
GCCACCCTGTTCTCCGTCCTCTACCTGCCGCTGCTGCTGGTGCTCGCCGCGCTCATCCTGCGCGGGGTCGCCTTCGAGTACCGCGGCAAGCGGCCGGACGCGCGCTGGCGGGCCTGGTGGGACCGGGCCATCGTGTTCGGCTCGCTGGTGCCGGCGGTGGCCTGGGGCGTGGTGTTCGCCAGCATCGTCCGGGGCCTGCCGGTGGACGCCGCCGGCGAGTTCACCGGGTCGCTTGTGGACCTGCTCCACCCGTACGCGCTGCTGGGCGGGGCGACCACGCTCGCGCTGTTCCTCACCCACGGCGCGGTGTTCGTGGCGCTCAAGACCCGGGGCGAGGTGCGTGAGCGCGCCACCGGGCTGGTCCGCCGGCTCGGCCCGGTCACCGCGGTGCTGGCCGTGGCGTTCCTCGGCTGGACCATGCTCGGGCTGGACGCCCCGGCCGCCGCGGTGGCGCTCTCCGTGGTGGCGGCGGTGGCGCTGGTCGGCGGCCTGGTCGCCGCCGGGGCCGGCCGGGACGGGTGGGCGTTCGGCGGCACCGCGACGGCGATCGCACTGGCGGTGGCGGCGTTGTTCACCACCCTGTTCCCGAACGTGCTGCCGTCCACCATCGACCCGGCGTACAGCCTGACGGTGGCCAACGCCTCGTCCACGCCGTACACCCTGAAGATCATGACCTGGGTGGCGGTGATCTTCCTGCCGGTGGTGATCGGGTACCAGGCGTGGACCTACTGGGTGTTCCGCCGGCGGCTGAGCACCCGCGACATCCCGGCCTCCTGAGCTGGGTCGGCCGTCGACCGGGCTAGGCGCTCCGGCCCGGTGCCGGCGGTCGACTCGGTGCGGCCCGGCCCGGTGGCTGCGACCGGACGGGCGACGCCCTCCCAACCGGGCCGGACGCGCCGGCACCCCCGGCGCCGGCGCGTCCGGCCCCCGTCCGTCCGAACCCGGCCACCGCCAACGCCACCCCGGCGGTGAGCAGCACCATGCCCGGCACGGTAGCCGCCGCCGGCGTCTGACCCAGCCACCACCACGCGAGCAGCGCGGAGCCGGGCACCTCCAGCAGCCCCACCACGCTGACCAGGGTGGCCGACACCCGGCGCAGGGTGAAGTTGACCAGCGAGTGGCCGAGCAGCTGGGGGCCGACGGTGAGGCCGGCGATCGCGAGCCACGTGGCCACCGGGTAGCCGGCCAGCGGCGCCCCGGCGGCGAGGGCGGCCGCGAGCAGCACGGCCGCGGAGGCGCCGTAGCAGACCGCGGTGTAGGTGGTGGTGCTCACCGATCTCCGGGCGCCCTCGCCCAGCGTCACGTACACCGCGCCGGCCACCCCGCCGGCGAGCGCCAGCAGGTCGCCGAGCACGGCCTCCACCGACACGGTCAGGTCGGCGCCGGTGGCCAGCGCCGCACCGGTCACCGCGACGGCGATCCCCACCCAGGTGGCCCGCGACAGCCGGTGCCCGCGCGCGGCTGCGATCAGCCCCGCCCACACCGGCTGCGTGCACACCAGGGCGGTGGCGGTGGCCACACTGGTCAGCGCCAGCGCCGGCATCCACGTTCCGAAGTGGGCGGCGAGCGCCACCCCGGCGAGCACGGCCCGCAGCCGGCCGGCGCGGCCCCAGGCGGCCAGCTCGGCCCGCCGCCGGACGACGACCAGCGGCCACACCAGGCCGGCGGCCAGGGCGTTCCGCCAGAACGCCACCGCGAGCAGTGGCGCCGCCGCCAGCACCGCCAGCGCCCCGGAGCTGGACGCCGCGGCGACCGCCACCGTCAGCGCCGCCACGGTGAGCAGGCGGGTTCGTGCGTCCACCGCTGCATCCTCGCCGATCCCGGTCACCCCAGGGCAGCCGCCCGTCGGGCGGTCGGCCACCCGGGACAGGACTGGTCGACCGGGTCGTCCGGTCCGCGTCCCGCCGGGTGCGCGTACCCGGTCGAGCCCGGTATGGGCGGTCCGGGCGGGTGCTACCCTCGGTGGGTCCTCACCGGCGACGAGGGAGATGGAGCGTCCGTGCTCGACCTTGCCACGCTGTTGAACGACACCGAGCGGGTGGCCGAGCGCCTGGCGACCAAGGGGACCGCCCGCGACGCTGTCTACGCCGCGCGCGACGCGGTGCTGGCCCGCCGGGCCGCGCGATCCACTCTGGACAACCTGCGGGCGGAGATGAACCGGCGTTCCAAGGAGGCGGGACGGATCATCGCCCAGGGTGGTCCCGAGGCCGAGCAGGTACGCCGGCAGCTGGCCGATCTCAAGCAGCAGATCACCGCGGCCGAGGCGGCGTTCCGCGAGGCCGAGCAGCGCGAGCGCGAGCTGCTGCTGACGCTGCCGAACCTGCCGGCGGACGACGTGCCGGTCGGCGAGGACGAGAGTGCCAACGTGGTGGTGCGTCACGGCGGCCCGCCGGCGACCCCGAATCCCGACGCCCGGCCGCACTGGGAGATCGCCGCCGAGCTCGGCATCTTCGACCCGGAACGGGCAGCCAAGCTCAGCGGCTCCGGGTTCTCGGTGCTGCGCGGCGACGGGGCCCGGCTGCTGCGCGCGCTGGTCCAGTTGGGCCTGGACCTGCACCGGGACGAGTACGAGGAGATCCTCGTCCCGCACCTGGTCCGGCAGGACGTGATGGTCGGCACCGGCCACCTGCCCAAGTTCAGCGAGGAGGCGTACGCCACCACGCCGGACGCGATGTGGTTGATCCCCACCGGCGAGGTGCCGCTGACCGGGCTGCACCGCGACGAGATCCTGTCGCCCTCGGACCTGCCGCTGCGGTACATGACCTACACGGTCTGCTTCCGGCGGGAGGCGGGTAGCGCCGGCAAGGACACCCGCGGCCTGCAGCGCCTGCACGAGTTCCACAAGCTCGAACTGGTGCACCTGTGCCTGCCGGAGGACGGCGACGCCGAGTTCGAACGACTGCTCGCGAACGCGGAGAAGATCCTCCAGGTGCTCGAGCTGCCCTACCGGGTGGTGGCGCTGTGCACCGGCGACCTCACCTTCTCCTCGGCGCGCGTCTACGACCTGGAGGTGTACGCGCCGGGGGTCGACCGGTGGCTGGAGGTCTCCTCGGTCGGGCTGTTCACCGACTTCCAGGCCCGGCGCGGCAACATCCGGTTCCGCAACGCCGAGGGCGGCACCACCCCGGTGTACACGCTCAACGGCTCGGGGGTGGCCACGCCGCGGCTGTGGGCGGCGATCCTGGAGCACGGTCAGCAGCCCGACGGCACGGTACGCGTACCCGAGGCGCTCGAACCGTACCTGGGCACCACGGTGCTCACGCCGCGGCAGCGCCGGTCCTGACGCGCCCCCGCGGCGTCGCCGGGTCGACCCGACGGGTCACGCGTCGACCCGGCGGAGCCGGGCGCGGTGGTGGGAAAGGCGGCGGCTCAGGTGTCGCGGTCGCGTCGCCGCTGCTCGTCCTCCCGCCGCTTGAGCTCCTCCTCCCAGCGCCGCAGGTGCTCCTCGTCCCGCGCGTTCGAGGTGAACTTGTCCAGGGAGCGCAGGAACTCCGGGTCGTCGTCCGGCGCCCGGGGCCGTGGGGGCTCGGTGTAGCCGCCGGTCAGCCAACCGGGGCGGGGGCGGTCGGCCGGCAGCGGCCGGCCCCAGGCGAAGTACGCGATGCCGCCCAGCGGTGGCAGGAACACGATCAGCAGAATCCACGCCCAACGGGGTAGCGCCCGGATCTGCCTGCGGTCCTCCACCGACAGGCAGCTGATCAGGGCGAGCGCCGTCAGCACCACGCTGGCGGCGCACAGGAGAACGGCGGCGCGGAACATATCCCCATACTGTCACGGCCACGGGTCGCTGTCCTGCACGGTAGGACGACAGGGGCGGCCGTCCCGCGCCGCCGTCGTCGTCGGCACCGCGACCGTTTCTCTGGCCGCCGTCAGCATGCTCAAGCCACGACGGGCGTACCTCAACCACGGCGGACGTGCTTCGAACCACGACGGGCGTGCTCAAGCCATGACGGGCGTTCTTCAAGCCAGGTCGGACTCCTCAGGCCACCGTGAGTACCAGGACCGCGCCGAGCACGGCGCACAGCAGGGCGGCGCCGGCGGCGAGCGGCGCGCTGCGCCGCATCGGCGGCGGCACCGGTCGGCCCATCGCCGCGGTGCGGCGGGCGGCGGCCACCACCAGCACCAGCCATGCCAGCGCCACCCCGGCCAGCGCCGCGGTCCGTACGGTCGTGAAGGTGACAATGGCGACGTACCGGGCGGCCAGCAGCGCCACCGCGCTCGCCAACAGCACGGTGCGCTGCCACGACAGCCCGGTACGCTCCGCCTGCCCGCCCGGGTCGTCGAAGGGGTCGTCGGCCGGCGCGCGGTCCGGCCCGGTGGTCCTCATCCGACCGCCTGCAGCACCACCGCCGCGGTGAGTACCACGGCGCCGACGGCCACCAGCAGGACCAGCACGGTGGGGAACCGGGAGACCGGCAGGTCCTCACCGAGCCGGATGGCGCGCTCGCAGCGCAGCCAGTGGTTCAGGGCGCGGACCGACACCGCCCCGCCAAGCAGCAGCAGGAAGATCGCCAGCGCCTCCCGCAGGTACGGGGTCGGCAGTACGGGCAGGAACTGGGCGGCGGCCAGCCCACCGGCCACCAGTGCGAGCGCGGTGCGGATCCAGGACAGGAACGTGCGTTCGTTGGCCAGGGAGAACCGGTAGTCGGGGGTGCGGCCGACCGCGCGTATCCGGGCGGGGTCGAACCAGTCCCTGAACACTGTCCGATTATCCGCCCCCGCCCGGATGGTCCGCCGGTGTCCGGCACGCGCCGCAGGCGACCGGTGACCCGGACGGCGCACCTTACCTACCGGCGGGTAACATCGGCGGTGGCGGCCCCGGTCGGGGGCGGCGCCAGGCCGCGGGTGACAATACGGAACCTGGGGTCACGGGGACAGCGGCCACGGGATGGGGCTGCCGGTGGTCCCGCTGGCGGAGCCGGCAGGCTCCCAGGCAGAAGGGGAGGTCGCGCCGCGATGAAGATCGTCGTCCTGGTCAAGCAGGTGCCCGACTCGGGGTCCGAGCGCACCCTGCGCGAAGACGACCACCGGGTCGACCGCGCCGGCGCGGACAACGTCATCAACGAGATGGACGAGTACGCGATCGAAGAGGCGCTGCGCCTGCAGGAGGCCCACGGCGGCGAGGTGACCGTGCTGACCATGGGACCCCAGCAGGCGTCCGAGTCGATCCGCCGGGCGCTGTCGATGGGCCCGGACAAGGCGGTCCACATCCAGGACGACGCACTCGCCGGCTCCTGCGCGGTGGCCACCTCCAAGGTGCTCGCCGCGGCGCTGCGTACGCTCGAGCCCGACCTGGTGCTGTGCGGGGCCGAGTCCACCGACGGCCGGGTGCAGGCCATGCCGCACATGCTCGCCGAGCGGCTCGGGATGGCGGCGCTGACCGGGGCGCGCAAGCTCACGGTGTCCGACGGCACCCTGACCGTGGAGCGGCAGACCGACGAGGGGTACGAGGTGCTCACCGCCTCCATGCCGGCGGTGGTCAGCGTCTGGGACACGATCAACGAGCCCCGGTACCCGTCGTTCAAGCTGATCATGGCGGCCAAGAAGAAGCCCGTCACCACGCTCAGCCTGGCCGACCTGGGCATCGACCCCAGTGAGGTCGGCGCGGCCGGCGCCACCAGCGAGGTCGTCTCGCACCGGGCGCGACCGCCGCGTACCGCGGGTCAGAAGATCGTCGACGAGGGCGACGGCGGCGTGAAGCTGGTCGAGTTCCTCGCGTCCGAGAAGTTCGTGTGAGGCGGGAGGTCACAGGCATGTCCGAGGTCTTCGTCGTCGTCGACCACGCCGGTGGCGCGGTCCGCAAAGTCACCCTGGAGATGCTCACGCTGGCCCGCCGCCTCGGCGAACCGGCCGCCGTGGTGCTGGGCGGGCCGGACAGCGCCGGCCCGCTGGTCGACCGGCTGGCCGAGTACGGCGCCGTCAAGGTGTACGCCGCCGAGAGCAGCGACATCGTCGACTACCTGGTGGCGCCGAAGGCGACGGTGCTGGCCGACCTGGTACGCCGCCAGCAGCCGGCCGCGGTGCTGCTGCCCGCCACCCAGGAGGGCAAGGAGATCGCCGGGCGGCTGGCGGTGAAGCTCGACAACGGGTTGCTGGCCGAGATCACCGACCTGGCGGAGGACGGCACCGCCACCCAGACGGTGTTCGCCGGCTCGGTCATCGTGACCTCCCGGGTGACCCGTGGCATTCCACTGGCGACGGTCAAGCCGAACTCGGTGACCCCCGAGCCGGTGTCCGCGCCGGCCGCGCCCGAGGTGGTGCCGGTGGAGGTGACCCTCGGCGACGGCGACAAGCTGGTCCGGGTGGTCGAGCGGGTGGCCGAGCAGCGCAGCTCCCGGCCGGAGCTCACCGAGGCGTCGGTGGTGGTGTCCGGCGGCCGGGGGGTCGGCAGCGCGGAGAACTTCGCCCTGGTCGAGGAGCTGGCCGACCTGCTCGGCGGGGCGGTCGGCGCCTCCCGGGCGGCGACCGACGCCGGCTACTACCCGCACCAGTACCAGGTGGGTCAGACCGGGAAGACGGTCTCGCCGCAGCTGTACATCGCGCTCGGCATCTCCGGCGCGATCCAGCACCGGGCGGGCATGCAGACCTCCAAGACGATCGTCGCGGTCAACAAGGACCCGGAGGCCCCGATCTTCGACCTGGCCGACTTCGGCATCGTCGGGGACCTCTTCCAGGTGGTGCCGCAGGCGATCGAGGAGATCAAGCGCCGCCGCAGCGCCTGACCCGACGCACTCCTCGCGACAACTGCGGCGAAGTTGTCGCGAAACAGGGCCGCCTGGCGACAACTGCGGCGAAGTTGTCGCCGAGAGTTGTCGCCGAAGGCGGTCGCGCGTCGTGGGAGGCGACGCTGCGACGCCGGCCGGGTGCGGGTCGGGCGGTTAGGCTCGTGGATATGACCTACCTGGACCACGCCGCGACCACGCCGATGCTCCCGGAGGCGCTGGAGGCGTACGTCGCCGCCAGCCGGGAGTGGGGCAACCCGTCGTCGCTGCACGGTCCGGGTCGGCGCGCCCGCCGCCGGGTGGAGGAGGCCCGGGAGCAGGTGGCGGCCGCTCTCGGCGCCCGTCCGGCGGAGGTGATCTTCACCGGTGGCGGGACCGAGAGCGACAACCTCGCGGTCAAGGGCATCTTCTGGGCGCGCCGGGCGGCCGACCCGCGGCGTACCGTCGTCGTCGCAAGCCCCGTGGAGCACCACGCGGTGCTCGATGCGGTGACCTGGCTCGCCGAGCACGAGGGCGCCGAGGTGCACCTGCTGCCGGTCGACCGGTACGGCCGGGTGGCGCCGGAGGCGCTGGCGGAGCTGTGCGAGGAGCACGGCGACCGGATCGCCCTGGTCACCGTCATGTGGGCCAACAACGAGGTCGGCACGCTCCAGCCGGTCGCGGAGCTGGCGGAGGTGGCCGGCCGGTACGGGGTGCCGGTGCACACCGACGCGGTGCAGGCGGTCGGCCAGGTGCCGGTCGACTTCGCCGCCTCCGGGGTCGGCGCGCTCACCGCAAGCGGCCACAAGCTCGGCGGCCCCTTCGGCGTGGGAGCGCTGCTGCTCGGCCGGGACGTGCCCTGCGCGCCGCTGCTGCACGGCGGCGGCCAGGAGCGGGACGTCCGGTCGGGCACCGTCGACGTGGCCGGGGTGGTGGCGTTCGCGACCGCGGTGGAGATCGCGGTCAAGCGGCAGCAGGAGCTCGCCGAGCACCTCACCGCGCTGCGGCAGGAGCTGGTGGAGCGGGTACGCGCGGCGGTGCCGGACGCGGTCTACCACGGCCACCCGACCGACCGGCTGCCGGGCAACGCCCACTTCTCGTTCCCCGGCTGCGAGGGCGACGCCCTGCTGCTGCTGCTCGACGCCGAAGGGATCGCCTGCTCCACCGGGTCGGCCTGCTCGGCCGGGATCGCCCGGCCGTCGCACGTGCTGCTCGCGATGGGCGTACCCGAGGCGGAGGCGCGCGGTTCGCTGCGGTTCAGCCTCGGCCACACCTCCACCCGCGCCGACATCGACGCCCTGGTGGCGGTGCTGCCGCAGGTTGTCGAGCGGGCGAGGCGCGCCGGCCGGCCGTGAGCCACGCGGGCGGTCGGCCGCCGGGTCCGGGTCGCCGCCGACGGTAGGCTTCAACCGTGAAGGTGCTGGCGGCCATGTCCGGCGGGGTGGACTCCGCGGTCGCGGCGGCGCGGGCGGTCGACGCTGGGCACGACGTGACCGGGGTCCACCTGGCGTTGGCGCGCCAGCCGGCCAGCCACCGCACCGGGGCACGCGGCTGCTGCACGATCGAGGACGCCCGGGACGCCCGTCGAGCCGCCGACGTGATCGGCATCCCGTTCTACGTCTGGGACCTGGCCGACCGGTTCGAGTCCGAGGTGATCGACGACTTCGTCGCCGAGTACGCGGCCGGGCGTACTCCCAATCCGTGCCTGCGCTGCAACGAGAAGATCAAGTTCGCGGCGGTGCTGGACCG
>CAZSNW010000117.1:0-8487 GCA_964608245.1 uncultured Micromonosporaceae bacterium | reverse complement strand
GCCCCCCGACCGCGCTGAACAGGATCCGCTCCGCGGCCCGGCCCTGGTGGGTGGGGAGCACGTACCGGAACGGGAACAGCTCCTTGACCGCCGCCTCGAACCGGAACCAGGACGGCGCCCCGGCGTACGCCTCGTTGCCGCGCTGGATCGCCGCCCACTGCTCGCTCGACATCGCCCCGGTGCCGGAGTCGGTCAGCAGGTCGATGAGCACGTCGTCGGCGTGCAGGCCGAACAGGTTGTAGTCGGCGGCGACCAGCCGGTCCTGGCGCTCGGCGCGGGTGAGCATCCGCATCGGCTCCACCGAGTGGATGCGGAAGGGCTCGATGATGGTCCGGAAGCCGTCGTTCACGCTGCTCCTCTCCTCACCCGGCCGCCGCGTCAGCGGCCGGTACGCGCGCCGGCCCGGGTCGGAGCCGGCGGTCGACCGGTCGGTCGTCATACTCGGCCGACCGGATTTTCACCGACGCGCAACCCCCCGGGACAGTGCCGAAGGTCCCAAATCACAGCCGCCGGGCCAGGTCACAGCCGGCGGAGCCGGACAGCGGGTCGGAAACCGGAACGGACCGACTACGTGATTGCGGTCACAGGGCGTGGTGCGGCGGCCGGGGTCGGGCACCCGGCACGGCCCATTGGTCCGCTGATGGCCTTTTATAGAAAGATGCAAATCTAGGCCTATATCTATTGAAGGTGACCGGGTGGTCACTTAACGTCACGGCCCGGACGGCCCACCCGGTCGCCGGCACGACCCACGGGTGGACACCCGCGTCCCGGTCGCGGTGGGTCGTCCGTATCCCGTGCCAGTCCTACATGATCGAGAAAGGGGGACGACATGAGGGCTGCGTTTGCGCGGGCGGCCACGGCGGTCATCGCCGGCGCGGCGCTGCTGCTGCCCTCGTCGGTGGCCCAGGCCGATTCCCGTACCGGGGTCGGCACCACCGACGCCGGTGTCAGCTCCGTGTGCACCGTGAACGTGGCCGCTGGCACCCACACCTGTGCCGGTGTGCCCGGCATCACGGTCCTGTCGCTGTCCGGCGGCCAAGCGCTGGTCCGGGTGAGCTTCACGCCGGGGGCCAACCAGACCGCGAACTTCACGGTCGTCTACGGCTCCACCCCCACCGGGTGGCACGTCAACATCGGTGACTCGTCCACCAACAACGGTGGCGGCGGCGACGCGGGCACGCAGAGCAACGACGCCGAGATGGAGGTGCAGGGCCAGGTGCTGAGCGTCTTCGGCCGGGACGCCACGCCGGGCAGCAAGCTCCTGTTCTCTCTGGGCGGCCTCGGCCTGGGCCCCGGCTCGGTCGCCAGCTTCCAGGTGCGCGACCAGAAGTTCTGCTACAACCTCGGGGCTTTCGCGTGCCTGAACAGCCCGTTCCTGTACCAGCTCAACGGGCAGCCCGACTCGGAAGGTCCGGTCAACTGGGACATCTACGCCGGGTTCAACCGCGTCGTCGCCGGGGGCCGTACCGGTACCGGTGTGTCGCTGGTGACGATCTCGTTGAGCTGACGGCCGACGCCGTCGACCGCGGTCCGAGACGGTGCTGACCGGACCGCCGGAACCACGCCGGGGTGTGCGGCCGACCGCCGCACACCCCGGTCCCTTTCCCCGGGTACGCGTCGGCCGGATACCAGTGACGGGCGATCGACGACGACAGGGAATTTTCGCGCCGATCGACCGGTCAGCCGCAAGTTTCGTGGTGTTTTCGACCAATGACAGTGGAATCCGCGGCGTCCCACCGTCGACGATGTAGGGCGTTGTGCCTTGAGCCGGGTCGACACCGTACCTACGATCGGCTGATCGCGGTACGGGCCGGCCACAGGTCCCACAGGCCGCGCCGTCTCGTCGCAGTGGAGAGACCGTGGTCCAGGGACTGGTGCCGACCATCCTCGTCGGCATGTTCGGCGCGCTGATCGCCGAATCCATCCGGCTCGTGCCCGCGCTGCGGGCGGGGCGGCCGCCCCACCGGCTGGAGTACGTCGCGTCGCTGATCCTGGTGGCGCTCGGTGGCGGTGCGGCCCTGTTCGGTTGGGACACGGCCCAGCCGGCGTACAAGGTGGCGGTCCTCGGCGCCGCGTTCCCGCTGATCTTCGCCGCGTCGGTGAACGCGTTGGAGACACCGCCGCGGACTCCGGACGCGCGAAACGGTACGCAGGACACGCGCGGCGGGATCGTCGCGCAGACGCGCAACGTGGCGAAGCTGGAGGCACCCACGGCGGGCGGGCGGTCGGTCCGGACACCGGTGGCGTACCTCAGCGGCCGGTTCTGACCCGCGTCGAATCGGCGCCCGACCGGTCGCCGGCGGCCGCAGGCAGAGGATTCGGCACGATGTGACGGTGACGACCGACGTGTCGCTTCGGCGGATCGCGGCGCTGTCCGCGCCCGCCCTGGTGGTGCTGGCCGCCGAGCCCCTCTACCTGTTGGTCGACACCGCGGTGGTGGGCCACCTGGGGGCGGTGCCGCTCGCGGCGCTGGCGGTCGGCGGCGTGCTCATGACCATGGGCGCGTGGTTCGGCGGCCTGCTCGCGTACGGCACGACCAGCCGCGCGGCCCGGTGGTTCGGCGCCGGCCGGCGGGATGAGGCCGTCACCGAAGGGGTGCAGGCCTCGTGGCTCGCGCTCTGCCTCGGCCTGGTGATGACCGCCGCGGTGCAGGTCGCGGCCCCGTCACTGACCGGGCTGGTGGCCGGCGGCGACGACCCGCAGGTGACCGCCGCGGCCGCCGGCTGGCTGCGGATCGCCTCCCTCGGATTCCCGTTCCTGCTGCTGGCCGCGGCCGGCCAGGGATGGTTGCGCGGGGTGCAGGACTTCTGGCGGCCGCTGCGGTACGTGGTGGTGGCCAACCTATGCTCGGCGGTGCTCTGCCCGCTGCTCGTCTACCCGGCGGGCCTGGGCCTGACCGGCTCGGCGGTCGCCAACGTGGTCGCCCAGGCGCTCGGCGGGCTGCTGTTCGTCCGGGCGCTCGTCGGCGAACGCGTACCGCTGCGCCCGCAGCCGGCGCTGATGGCCCGCCAGCTCGTGGTCGGACGAGACCTGCTGCTGCGCGGGCTCGCGATGCAGGCCTGCTTCCTGTCGGCGACCGCGGTCGCCGGGCGGTTCGGCACCGCGACGCTGGCGGCCCACCAGGTGGCGATGCAGCTGTGGCTGTTCTGCGCGCTGGCGCTGGACGCGGTGGCGCTGGCCGCCCAGGCCCTGGTCGGCGCCGCCCTGGGGGCCGGCGACGCGGCCGGCGCGCGTACGGTGGCGCGCCGGGTGGGCACCGTCGGCGGGGTCGGGGGAGCGGCGGCGGCGTTGCTCATCGGCGCCGGGGCGACCGTGCTGCCCCGGCTGTTCAGCCCGGACGTCGAGGTGCACGCCCAGGCGATGCTCGCCTGGCCGTGGTTCGTGGCGATGCTGCCGCTGGCCGGGGTGGTGTTCGCCCTCGACGGGGTGCTCATCGGCGCCGGTGACGTCGGCTACCTGCGCAACCTGACCATCGTCGCCGCGCTCGGCGGGTTCCTGCCGGTGATCTGGATCTCCCACCTGTGGCAGCTGGGGCTTTCCGGGATCTGGGCGGGGCTGACGCTGTTCATCGTGGTGCGGGTGGCCGCCCAGGCCAGACGGATGCATTCTGGTCGATGGATC
Source organism: uncultured Micromonosporaceae bacterium (assembly GCA_964608245.1). Classification (GTDB taxonomy): domain Bacteria; phylum Actinomycetota; class Actinomycetes; order Mycobacteriales; family Micromonosporaceae; genus Natronosporangium. The sequence continues at coordinate 4,866 of CAZSNW010000117.1, read as the reverse complement.
ACGCTCGGCGCCACCCGGTGACCCGACGCGCGGTCCGCTGACCCAGGGACAGCCGCCCGCCGATCCGGCCGCGAGGACGGGACCATCGGTGCGTTCCCACGGGCCGGGCGTCCCTGGGCCGCGGGTCCGCTGACCGTGTAAACAGGAGGCGGCACCCACGCGGCGGCGGCCACGGGGAACGGCGACGCGCAGTGTGTCACTGTGGTGACTGAAGGTGAGCGACGAGTGACGTGAGGACGGAGGCTCGACAGCCATGGCCACGGTAGGGGTGGTACGCGAAGAGGCGGCGGGCGAACGCCGGGTCAGCCTGGTGCCCGAGGTGATCGGACGGCTGACATCGCTCGGCGTCGAGGTGCTCGTGGCCTCGGGCGCCGGTGCCGAGGCCGGGTTCCCCGACGCGGCGTACGAGAAGGCCGGCGCCCGGGTGGTGCCGCCGGCCGAACTGGTCGAGCGCGCCGACATCCTCACCTGTGTCGGTCCACCCGAAAGCCCGCCGGACGGGAAGATGCTCGTCGGCCTGCTCTCCCCGCTGCAGCGGCTGGACCGGGTCCGCGACTGGCTCGCCCGCGGCGTCACCGCGGTCAGCCTCGACCTGCTCCCGCGTACGCTCAGCCGCGCGCAGGTCATGGACGCGCTGAGCTCCCAGGCCAACATCGCCGGGTACAAGGCGGTGCTGCTCGCCGCCAACGCGTACGGCCGGTACTTCCCGATGCTCACCACCGCGGCCGGCACCACCACCCCGGCGGCGGTGCTCGTGCTCGGCACCGGGGTCGCCGGGCTCGCCGCGATCGGCACCGCCCGGCGGCTCGGGGCGGTCGTCACCGCGTACGACGTGCGGCCGCAGGCCCGCGCCGAGGCCGCGTCGGTCGGCGCCCGGGTGCTGGAGATCGCCGCCGTGGAGTCCGCCGTCGGCGAGGGCGGGTACGCGCGGGCGCTCACCGACGAGGAGCTGCAGGCGCTCGCCGAGGAGCTCGCCAACCACATCCCGCGGTTCGACGTGGTGATCACCACCGCGCAGGTGCCCGGCCGCCGGCCGCCGGTGCTCGTCACCGCCGCCGCGGTCACCGAGATGGCCCCCGGCAGCGTGGTGGTCGACCTGGCCGCCAGCCCGCTCGGCGGCAACGTGGAGGGTTCCCAGCCGGACTCCACCGTGGTCACACCCAACGGGGTGACCCTCATCGGCGCCGGCAACCTGCCCTCGGCGATGGCACCGGCCGCCTCCACCGCGTACGCCCGGAACCTCACCGCGCTGCTGGCCCACCTGCTGCCGGAGGGCGAGCCGCGGATCGACCCCGAGGACGAGATCCAGGCCGGGGTGGTCGTCACCCACGCCGGCCGGCCGGTCAACCAGGCGGTGGCGCAGGCGCTGGCCGCCGAGACGGGAGGTGCGGCATGACCACCGAGCTGGTCATCGTGGTCACGGTCTTCGTGCTCAGCCTGCTGGTCGGCTTCGAGGTCATCTCCAAGGTGCCGGCCACCCTGCACACCCCGCTGATGTCGGGCGCCAACGCCATCCACGGCATCGTGCTCGTCGGTTCGCTGCTGGTGGCCTCACAGGCCACGACCCCGCTGCAGTACGCGCTGGCGTTCGTCGCGGTCGCGTTCGGCGCCGCCAACGTCGTCGGCGGGTACGTGGTCACCGACCGGATGCTGCACATGTTCCGCGCCCGCACCCCCCGCCCGCGTACCGGAGAGTGAGCCGTGGACACCCTCGACACCGTCGTCACCTACGTCTTCCTCGCCGCCGCCACCTGCTTCGTGCTCGGCCTGCGGCTGATGAACTCACCGGCCACCGCCCGCCGCGGCAACCTGCTGTCCGCCGGCGGGATGGCCGCCGCGGTGGTCGCCGTCCTCGTGCTCATCGTCGACCGCGGCGGGGTCACCCCCACCGCCTGGGCGGTGATGGCCGCCGGGGCGGCGGTCGGGTCGGTGGCCGGGGCGGTCACCGCCCGGCGGGTGCAGATGACCGCCATGCCGCAGCTGGTGAGCATGTTCAACGCGGTCGGCGGCGGCGCGGCCGCGGTGCTCGCCATCTCCCACCTGCTGCACGAGGCCACCGGGGACCTCGGCGCCCGGTTCACCGTGCCCGGGGCCCTGGACATCGTCATCGGCGCGGTGGCGTTCGCCGGGTCGCTGATCGCCGCCGGCAAGCTGCAGGGTGTGATCACCGGGGCGCCGGTGGTGTTCCCCGGCGTACGCGTGTTGACGGTCACGCTCCTGCTCGCGGCCGTCGGCGGCGGCGTGTGGCTGGTGCTCGCCCCCGACAGCCTGGCCGCGCTCCTGCTGCTCGTCGGTGCCGCCCTGGTGCTCGGCGCGGTCATGGTGCTGCCGATCGGCGGCGCCGACATGCCCGTGGTGATCTCGCTGCTCAACGCGTTCACCGGGCTGGCGGTGGGGCTCGCCGGGTTCGTGCTCGACGAGCTGGTGCTCGTCATCGCCGGTGCCCTGGTCGGCGCGGCCGGCACCATCCTCACCTTCCTCATGGCCGAGGCGATGAACCGCTCCGTGGTGGCGATCGTGCTCGGTGGGTTCGGCACCGGCGACTCCACCGGCGCCGCCGGGCCGGGTGGCGGCGGCCGGGTCCGCTCGGTCACCCCGGACGACGTGGCGATCCAGCTCGCGTACGCCGACAAGGTCGTCATGGTGCCCGGGTACGGGCTCGCGGCCGCCCGGGCGCAGCACGAGCTCGCCCAGCTCGCCGGGCTGCTGGAGGAGCGCGGGGTGACGGTCACCTACGCCATCCACCCGGTGGCCGGCCGGATGCCCGGGCACATGAACGTGCTGCTGGCCGAGGCGGACGTGCCGTACTCGCAGCTGCGTGACCTGGAGGAGGCGAACCCGGAGTTCCCGCAGGCCGACGTGGCCCTGGTGGTCGGCGCCAACGACGTCACCAACCCGGCGGCCCGCCGGCCGGGCAACCCGATGTCCGGGATGCCGATCCTCGACGTCGACCATGCCCGCAGCGTGGTGGTGATCAAGCGGTCGATGGGACACGGGTACGCGGGGATCGACAACGAGCTGTACACCGACCCGAAGACCGGGATGCTGTTCGCCGACGCGAAGAAGGGCCTGGCGGAGGTGATCGCGGCGGTACGCCAGCTGGTCCGCTGACGTGGTGGCGGGCGGGCTGGCTTCTGCGCCCCGTGGATCGGCTGACGCAAACCGCCGGCCCGCCGCTGGCCGCTCCGGCATGATGGGACCCGGTGGCCACCGGGACGGCGGCCGTGGCGGCAGGCCGCGGCCCGGCGCGCGTGCGTCCCGACGTCCGGAACCGACCACGGGGGTGTGACATGTCGGCTGGGGGTCTGTCGGGTTGGGCTCTGCACCGCAGGCGACCGTGGGGCGAGGGGCCCGATCACCGGAGGGTGTGGTGAGGCCGGCACGGCCGCCGGCGTCCGAACCGTCCGAGGTGAAGATCCGGACCGAGGTGACGGTCCCGCTGCGGTTCACCGACGGGTTCGCCACCTCGGCCCGGGTGTTCACGTTCGACGGGCTCGCCGACGGCCGGGAACACCTGGCGCTCGGGCTCGGCGCGTGGCGGGAGGCGGCCGACCGGGCCACCGGCGGCGGGACGCCGCCGCTCGTGCGCCCGCACAGCGAGTGCCTGACCGGGGACGTCTTCGGCAGCCGCCGCTGCGACTGCGGACCCCAGCTTCGGGAGGCGGTGGAGCGGATCGCGGAGGTGGGCGGCTTCCTCCTCTACCTGCGGCAGGAGGGGCGCGGCATCGGCCTGTACGCCAAGCTCGACGCGTACGCGCTGCAACTGGCTGGGCTCGACACCTACCAGGCGAACCTGGCGCTCGGGCACGGCGAGGACGAACGCGACTACACCGTGGCCGCCCAGATGCTCGCCGCGCTCGGGGTCGACCGGGTGCGGCTGCTGTCCAACAACCCGGACAAGGCGGCCCAGCTGCTCCGTTGCGGGATCCGGGTGGAGCAGGTGGTGCGCACCGGGGTGCACCTGTCGGAGCACAACGCCGCGTACCTGGCGGCGAAGGCGCGCCACGGCGGGCACGCGCTCGTGCTGCCCGGTGCGTTGGCCGAGACGCCGTGACCGACATTCCTACCCGCCCGTACGTGCTGCTCAGCGCCTGCATGTCGCTGGACGGCTATCTGGACGGCGCGGACGGGCCGCGGCTGGTGCTCTCCGGACCGGCCGACCTGGACCGGGTGGACGCGGTGCGGGCGAGCTGCGACGCGATCCTCGTCGGCGGCCGGACGGTACGCCGGGACGACCCGCGGCTGCTCGTCCGGTCGGCGGAAAGACGACGGGAGCGGGTGGCGAGAGGGTTGCCCGAGTCGCCGCTGCGGGTGGTGGTGACCGCGAGCGGTGACCTGGACCCGGCGGCGCGGCTGTTCACCTGCGACCGGCGGCCGGTCGTCTACTGCGGAACCTCGGCGGCGACCCGCCCGACCTGCGACGCGTCCTGGCGGATCTCGCCGCGCGCGGGGTCGGCCGGCTGATGGTGGAGGGCGGTGGCGAGACGCTCACCCGGTTCCTCACCCTCGGGCTCGCCGACGAGCTGCAGCTCGCGGTGGCGCCGTTGTTCGTCGGCGACTCGCGGGCGCCCCGGCTGGTGGGGGACGGGGTGTTTCCGTGGGGGCCGGGGCGCCGTGCCGGGCTGGTGGAGGTGCGGCGGCTGGGCGACGTGGTGCTGCTTCGGTACGCGTTGTCGTCCCGCTGCCGTAAGCAGGCCCCGTCGTGGACGGCGACAGGTTCCCGGTTCACCCGTGCCCGGAGGTCGGAAGCCGCGACTGCGTGACGGGTGCCCAGGCACGCTCGTCCACAGCCTTGTGGCGGCCACTGCGAGCATCGATGGTTTTGTTTACACTCCGTGTCGGTACTTCTTGATGGGTCCGGATTTG
>CAZSNW010000116.1:7908-8593 GCA_964608245.1 uncultured Micromonosporaceae bacterium | reverse complement strand
GCGTCCCGCTTGGCCAGGTAGTCGTTGACCGTCACCACGTGGACGCCCTTGCCGGTCAGGGCGTTGAGGTACGACGGCATCACCGCGGTGAGGGTCTTACCCTCACCGGTCTTCATCTCCGCGATGTTGCCGAAGTGCAGCGCCGCCGCGCCCATGATCTGCACGTCGAACGGGCGCTGGCCGAGAACCCGCCGGGCCGCCTCGCGGACCGTGGCGAACGCCTCCACCAGCAGGTCGTCCAGCGTCTCCCCGTCCTGCAGGCGCTGCTTGTACTGGTCGGTGAGCTGCCGCAACTCGGCGTCGGACAGGCTGGTGTAGTCCTCTTCGAGAGAGTTCACCAGGTCCGCGATCTTCTTCAGCCGGCGCAGCTGCCGACCCTCGCCAGCGTTGAGGATCTTCTCGAGAATGGCCACGGGTCCTCAGCTTTCCCCTCGACAATCCGCGAACCCATGGTAGGCGGACCGCACCGGGGTCGGCACCCCGGAGCGGGAGGCCGCCCGACCAGCGGGCCGTGTGCGCATCCGCCGGGTGGTCGCCGCGACGCGACCAACGGTCGGGCGTCGACGTCCGTGACGACGCCTCACCCGGCCGGTGGCGTGAGGCTGATCACGCCGTAGTCGTACCCGCGGCGACGGTAGACCACGCTCGGGCGTCCCGACTCGGCGTCCAGGAACAGATAGAAGTC
>CAZSNW010000116.1:0-7898 GCA_964608245.1 uncultured Micromonosporaceae bacterium | reverse complement strand
GTGTCCCAGCAGTTCCATCTGGAACAACGCGTCCTCGACCGTCATCGGGGTCGCCGGGTGCTCCTTCTCCCGGACGATCCGCCACGGCTGCGGGGCCTCCTCTCCGGCGGCCTCCGTCGCCTCGGAGGTCTCCGCCCATGCCGCCTCCGCCGCTTCCGCAGGCGGCGCGGGCTCCGCCGGCCACGCCTCGATCGTGGTGGCCGTGGCCGGCACCGGGACGCGGTGCACCCGCCGGCGGTCGGCCGCCCGCCGCAACCGGGTGGTCAGCTTGGCCTCGGCCGCGTCCAGCGCCGAGTAGAAGTCCCGCGCCGCCGCCTCCGCGCGGACCACCGGGCCCCGGGTGAAGACCGTGATCTCCACCCGCTGACAGTGGTCGGCCTGCCGCGGGTTGGGCTCGTGCAACAGTTCGACGTCGATCTCGATGATCTTGTGATCGAACCGGGAGATCTTGGCCAGCTTGTTCGCCACGTGCTGCCGGAAGTGGTCCGGGACCTCGACGTTCCTGCCCTTGACGACGATGTTCATGGTGACCTCCCCGGCGGTGCCACCGCCCCGGTGCGACCGGTTCCTCGGCCACGACGCTACCGTCCGGTCGGTAGCCGTGTCACCGTCGTCTGATCGCGTCGCCGCCGACCGGCGATGCGGTCGCCTCCACTGGCCTAGCCGTCCGGGTGGAGGCGACGGGTGGCGGCGAGCACCGCCGCCCCGGACACCGGCACCCCGACGGCCGCCAGCCGGGTCGCGGCGGCCGCCAGCGTCGCCCCGGTGGTCACCACGTCGTCCAGCAGGATCACCCGTCCCCGGTGCCGCTGCACCCAGCGCCGCAACCCGGCCGCCGCCAGCGGCCGGACCCGCAGCGCCGCGTCGGCACGGGCCGCCCGGGCGGCCGCGCCCAGCCGGGTCGAGTCGGTCAGCGGACGGGCCCGCAGTGCCCGGGCCAGCACCACCGGTACGCCGGCCTCGCGCAGCCGCGCCGCCGCCGGGCGGGCCAGCCGCCACAGGTGGTCGCCGTGGCGGGCGCGCGCGGCCGCCGGCGAGTCGGGGACCGGGACCAGCGCGGTCGGCCCGACCACCATCCCGGCCACCACCTCCGCCAGCAGCCGCCCCAGCGGTCGACCCAGGCGGTGCCGCCCCCGGTCCTTGTACGCCAGGACGAGCTCGCGCAGCACCCCGGCGTACTCGCCCAGCGCCGTGCACGGCGGCAGGCCGGGCGGCGCCGGATCGGGCCGGGTGGCGTGCGGCCGCAGCCGGGAGAGGGTCTCGACGCAGCGCGGGCAGACGCCGTACCGCCACCGTGCGCCGTCGGCGGCCGCGCCGCAGCCGGCGCACCCGCCCGGGAACAGCAGGTCGGTCAGGGCCGCCAGCGTCCCGCGTACCGGGTCGGCGGTCATTCCGCGAAGAACGGGGCCCGCGGGCTCGCGTCCCCCGCGTCCGACGGCGCCTCGGCCAGGTCTTCCAGGGCGATCTGGTTCGAGCCGAGCAGGTAGCGGTAGCGGTAGGCGAACCCGTTCATCTCGTACATGATCTCCACCCGCCGGCTCAGCGAGTACGGGTCGGTCGGGTACGCCACCAGGTGACCCACCGACTCCGGCGCCCCCAGCTCCGCGTCCGGCAGCCGGACCTCCATCGCCCCGTCCACCGTCAGCTCGTAGATGGCGCGGCGCCCGTCGCTGCTGCCGATCACCGCCAGCCGGTTGTCCTGCGTGAACGCGACCGCGTCCAGGTCGGCGGCGGTGGTGGACACCCCGCGGGGCGGGCTGACCCCGACCCAGCCGTCCGCCCGGTAGGCGAGCGAAGCCACGTAGAGCCGGCCGGCGGCGACCAGGGCGATCCGCCGTCCCTCCGGCGCCACCGCCACCGCGGACAGCGGACCGGCCAGGTTGGGCACCGCCACCTGGGCGGTGCTCCGCCCGGTGTCGAACCGGTACAGCTGACCGTCGGCCACCACCAGACCCACGCCCTGGGGGTTGCGCAGCCACACCGGTCTGCTCATGACCTGCGCCACCAGGTCCGTCTGCTGCACCCCGTTCCGGGTGGCGACCGACAGGCGCATGGCGCCGGTCGCCGGCTCCTCGTGGACCACCGCCAGCACCGCGCCGCCTCCCTGGCCGGACAGCGCGGCCGCGCGTACCTCGCCGGGGAAACCACCCTCCGGCACCGGCGGCGGCGACATCTCCCCCGGCTCGTAGGGCACCACGGTGTTGCCGAGGGCGACGTAGCTCGGAGGGGTCGACGGCCGGGCACGCGCGGCACGCGGATCGGGCACGACCGCGATCCGCTGACCGTCGAAGTGCAGCAGCACCGTGGTCCCCTCCGGCACCACGTCCCGCAGCGTCCACCACACCTGGGCGTTGAGCTGCAGCGGATCCACCTGGGACGCGGCCGCGGTGAGCGTGACGTCGAGCCCGCGCCCGTCGTCCCGCACCACCACGTTGCCCTCCAGCTCCACCCCGGCGGGCAGGCCGACGAGCGACTCCAGCCAGGGCGCCGGGCCGGCGGTCAACCACTCCAGCTTCGCCTGCGCCCGCCGGGCGGGGGCGAACGACGACGGCACCCAGCGCAGGTCGGGGACGAGCACCCGGCCCTCGACGTCCCAGAAGTAGACCGGGCTGGCGAGCAGGTAGCCCGCGCGGTCCGCGAAGGCCCGGTCCACCAGCAGGATGGTCTGCGGCGGGTCGGCCACCCGCAGCCGTACGCCCGTGTCGACGCCCGGATCCCCGGGCGGCGGGGCGAGCGCCTCCTGCACCACCTCGAAGACGAACCGTCGCGGCTCACCACCGGCGCGCGACTCGACCATTCCGTGGGTCAGCACCCCGATCGGCTGCACGTCCAGGCGTACCTGGAAGCGGTCCGGCGGCACCGGGGTGATCACCCGGTCGATCTCGCGCACCACCAGCACCTGGGAATCCGGCTCCCAGTCGTCGGCCCGCTCCGGCACGACGAAGCGCCGCAGCTCGTCGGCGGCGTTGGCCGGGTCGCCGGCCGCCGCCAGCAGGAAGTAGTCGACCAGCTGGTCCACCGAGCGGGCGGCGTCCGGACCCGGCGGGTAGCGGGGTTCGCCGCGCTCGAACGAGTCGGCCGAGCGCAGCGGCCCGTCGATGTGCACCTCGCTGTGGGTGGGGAGGCCGCAACCGGCGAGCCCGGCGGCCAGCGCCGCCGCGACCGCGGCGGCGGCCAGGTGTCGCAGCGGCGCGTGCCCGGTCACGGCGCACCCACCTTCCCGGTGGTCCGGTCGGGCGCAGCCGGCCCCGGCTGGGCCGGCACCGACGGGCCGCCGGTGCGCTCCGGCTCCGCCCCGCCCGGCTCGGCCGCCTCGTCCAGGCGCAGCGGCAGCGGCGAGGAGCGCAGCGGGTCCCCGGCCCGCAGCGGCAGGGTCAGCCGGAACACCGACCCGCGGCCCGGCTGTCCCACGGCCTCCAACCAACCGCCGTGCAACTTCGCGTCCTCCATGCTGATGGACAACCCGAGCCCGGTGCCGCCGGTCTGCCGGGCCCGGGACTGGTCGGCCCGCCAGAACCGGTTGAACACCAGCTTCTCCTCGCCCGGTCGCAGGCCCACCCCGCGGTCGCGGACCGTGACCGCCACCGCGTGGTCGTCCCCGGCCAGCACCACGTCGACCGGACGGCGCTCCCCGTACTCCACCGCGTTGCCGACCAGATTGCGCAGGATCCGCTCCACCCGTCGCGGATCCACCTCGGCGATCACCGGCTCGTCCGGCACGTGGGTGCGGATCTCCACCCCGGCCCGCTCGGCCAGTCGCTGCAGCTGGTCCACCACCCGGCGGACCACCACCACCAGGTCGGTCGGCTCGCTGTCCAGGGTCGCGAACCCGGCGTCGAACCGGCTGATCTCCAGCAGCTCCGTGAGCAGGCTCTCGAACCGGTCCAGCTCGTGCTGGAGCAGCTCGGCGCTGCGGGCCACCTCCGGCGGGAACCGGTCCCGCGCGGCGAACAGCACATCCGCCGCCATCCGGACGGTGGTCAGCGGCGTACGCAGCTCGTGCGACACGTCGGAGGTGAAACGGCGCTGCAGCCGGGACATCTCCTCCAGGCGGACGATCTGCTGCTGCAGGTTGGCGGCCATCTGGTTGAACGAGTCCGCGAGCAGCGCGAGGTCGTCCTCCCCGTCCACCACCATCCGCTGGTCGAGCAGGCCGGCGGACAGCCGCTGGGCGGTCCGGGCGGCCATCCGCACCGGGTGCACCACCATCCGGGTCACCAGCCAGGTCACCACCACGAGCAGCAGTACCAACGCCACCCCGGTGGCGAGCACCGTGTTGCGCACGTCGGCGGCGACCTGGGCCTCGGCGGTGAGCGGGATCAGGTAGTACAGCTGAAACGGCGGCCCCTCCCCCCAGCCGGGCGCGACCGGCGCCCCGTACACCAGGTAGGGCACCGGCTCGCCCTCCGGGGTCGGACCGGTGACGATCTGCCGGGCCACCTGGCCGGAGCCGACCGCGGCCGCCAGCTCGTCGGAGATGAGGTCGATGATCGGCACCTGGCCGCTGGTCACCGCCTCCACCCGGACGTTGGGCGGCGGCACCAGCGCCACCATCCGCCCCGCCTCGGACAGCCGCTCCACCGTCTCCGGCATGGTGCGGCGGCGCAGGTCCGTGTCGTCCGGCTGCACGTAGATGCTGAGCTGGCCGCGCGCGTACTCGGCGCCTTCGACCACCTGTCGGGAGGCGTCGCTGTACGCGCGGTCGAGCGCGCTGTCGGTGGTCAGCTCGACCACCAGGTAACCGAACGTGCCCACCAGCAGACCCGAGACCAGCAGGGTGATGGTCACCACCCGCAGCTGCAACGAGCGGCGCCACGCCCGGTGCATCGCCCGGTACGCGGTCCGCACCGCGGACAGGGCGACGCCGACCGGGCCAGCGGTCGCGGGGGGCGGCTCGCTGGCCGGAGCACCGGGGGTCCGCGGGTGGCTCACAGTGCCGTCAGTCTATCCGCAGGTCACGGCCGGACCGGGGGGCCGAAACGGGCGGGCACGGTGGATCATCCGGTGCCCGCCTTGTAGCCCACCCCGCGCACGGTGAGGATCACCTCCGGGTGCTCGGGGTCGGCTTCGATCTTCGCCCGCAGCCGCTGGACGTGGACGTTGACCAGGCGGGTGTCGGCCGAGTGCCGGTAACCCCACACCTGCTCCAGCAGCACCTCCCGGGTGAACACCTGTCGCGGCTTGCGCGCCAGCGACACCAGCAGGTCGAACTCCAGCGGCGTGAGCTTGACCTCCTGACCGTTGCGGTGCACCGTGTGCGCGGCAACGTCGATGACGATCCGGTTGTGGCGCGGGCCGATCACCAGTTGCTCCGGAGTGGACTCCTCGCTGCGGCGCAGCCGGGCGCGGATCCGGGCCACCAGCTCCTTGGGCTTGAACGGCTTGACGACGTAGTCGTCGGCCCCGGACTCCAGGCCCAGTACCACGTCCACGGTGTCGGCCTTGGCGGTGAGCATCACCACCGGCACCCCGGACTCGGCCCGGATGGCCCGGCAGATGTCGATGCCGCTGACCCCGGGCAGCATCAGGTCGAGCAGCACCAGGTCCGGACGGTGCTCGCGGAAGGCGTCCAGCGCCTGCTCACCGTCGGCGACGAAGATCGGATGGAAGCCCTCGTTCCGGAGGATGATGCCGAGCATCTCCGCGAGAGCCGGATCATCATCGACCACCAGCACACGCGCTTTCACGAGCCCAATATCCCATGAACGCGCGGGTACCCGGAAATTCGGTCGAGCCGGGTCGGTCCGGCCGGCCGCGCCGTCGTGCCGGTCCACCAGGGCCGAGCTGGATTCGCCGAGTGTCTAGCCGACCGGCGGTCGGCCGGTCGAGCGGCCGGCCATGAGGTCCCGCTGCGGGGCGAGGACGCCCGACGGCACCCGCAGGTCCGCCACCGCCGCCACCCGCGCGATGTCGCTCGGGGAGACCAGCCCGATCACCCGGCCGTCCGGGTCGACCACCACCGCCCGGCCGTCGGCGCACTCGCTGAGCCGGGGCAGCAGGTCGGTCAGCGGCTCCTCGGGCCGGGCGGACGGCACCTCCCCCGGTGGGCACGCGACGTCGGCCAGGGTCCGCGCGCCGCGCTCGGCCGGCGGCACCGCCCGGATCCGGTTGAGCGTCACCAGCCCGGACAGCCGCCCGTCGGCGTCCACCAACGGGTAGGTGGAGAACCGCTGGCTCAGCACGACGTCGTCGATGAACTCCACCAGCCGGGTCTGCGGGGACGCGGCCACCGGGTGCGGCGACATCACGTCCATCACCCGGACGCCGCGCAGCTGCCGGTCCAGCCGGACGGCCTGCTCCTCGGCGATCGCCGCGTTGACGATGAAGAACCCCACCAGGGCCAGCCACAGGCCGCCGAGCCAGCCCAGCAGCAGGGTGCCCGCCACCCCCAGCACGATCAGGGCGATCCCGAAGACCCGGCCGGAGCGGGCCGCCGCCACCGCGGCGCGGACCCGGTCACCGGTGCCCCACCACAGCGCCGCCCGCAGCACCCGGCCGCCGTCCAGCGGGGCCGCCGGCAGCAGGTTGAACACCGCGAGCAGCACGTTGATCGCGGCCAGGTACCCCAGCGTCCCCGAGACCAGCCCGTCGCCGGCCACCACCAGCCAGAACAGGGTCGCGACCCCGAAGATCCCGCCCAGCACGACGCTGGTCAGCGGGCCGACCGCCGCGACGGCCAGGTCGACCCGCGGGTTCTTCGGCTCGCCCCGCAGTTGGGCGACCCCGCCCAGCAGCCACAGCACGATCCGCTCGACCGTGATGCCGTTGGCCTTGGCGACCACGGCGTGCGACAGCTCGTGCAGCAGGATCGACAGCACGAGCAGCAGCGCGGCCGAGGCACCGGCGGCGATGTAGGCGAGGGCCGGCCGCCCCGGGTAGACCACCGGGAAGTGCCACACACCCAGCCCCAGACCTACCAGGAGCAGGATGACGAGCACCCCGATGTTGGCGCCGACCGGGACACCGGCCCACCGCCCCAACGACACCGTGGCCCGCATGACGCCTCCCTTCGCGCCCGGTCGCCCCCTCACTGTTCCCAGCGAGGTGGCGGGTACGCGTACCCGACGGTACCCGTACCCGGGCGCGGTGGGTGACGTCCTGCAGCAGGATCGCCTGCCCTGCAGGAGCTTGGTCGCGTCCTACAGGAGCTTCATCGCCTGCGGGAAGTGGCAGGCGACGGGGTGACCCTGGCCGCGGTCGACCAGCTGCGGCACCTCGTTCACGCACTGCTGCCGCTCGCCGTCGCTCAACTCCTTGGCGAACTTGGGGCAGCGCGTACGGAAGCGGCAGCCCGACGGCGGGTTGATCGGCGACGGCACGTCCCCGGTGATGAGGATGCGCTTACGGCTGCGCTCCTTGCGCGGGTCCGGCACCGGGATCGCCGAGATCAACGCCTGCGTGTACGGGTGCGCGGCGCTGGTGAACAGCTCCTCGGTGGGTGCCGTCTCCACGATCCGGCCGAGGTACATGACCGCCACCCGGTGGGAGATGTGACGTACCACCGACAGGTCGTGGGAGACGAACAGGTAGGACAGGCCCAGCTCCTGCTGCAGCTCCTCCAGCAGGTTGATGACGCCCGCCTGGATGGAGACGTCCAGCGCCGAGACCGGCTCGTCCAGCACGATGACCTTGGGCCGCAGCGCCAGCGCCCGGGCGATGCCGATGCGCTGCCGCTGGCCTCCGGAGAATTCGTGCGGGTACCGGTTGCCGTGCTCGGGGCTGAGGCCGACGGTCCGTAGCAGGTCGCGGACGATCTGCCGCCCACCGTTGGCGAACATCCCGTGGATCCGGAGCGGCTCCGCGATGAGTTCGAAGACCGGCATCCGGGGGTCGAGCGAGGCGTCCGGGTCCTGGAAGACGATCTGCAGGTCCCGCCGGATCGGCCGCATCTCCGACCG
>CAZSNW010000115.1:0-8603 GCA_964608245.1 uncultured Micromonosporaceae bacterium | reverse complement strand
GCGGAGATGCAGGTGCTGCACCGCGCCCACCCGGGTGCGACCTGGTGACCGGCGGGACGGAGGCCGGATGATGGCCACGACGACGACCCCACCGGCGCACGACGAGGCGACGCGGCGGGCGTACCGGGCCGCGGCCGGGGTGACCGACCCGGAGCTGCGGATGGTCACCATCGCCGAGCTGGGCATCCTGCGTGACGTCACGGTGGACGGTGACCGGGTGGTGGTGACCATCACCCCCACCTACACCGGCTGCCCGGCGATGGACGTCATCGCGACCGACATCGCCACCGCGCTGCGGGATGCGGGCTTCGCGTCGGTGGAGGTGGTGACCCGCCTGCACCCGGCGTGGAGCACCGACTGGATCAGCGAGGAGGGCCGGCGGAAGCTCGCCGACAGCGGCATCGCCCCGCCCGGCCCGGCCCGGCCGGTCGCGCTCGGCCTGCCCAGCCGCCGGCCTCCGGAGTCGCCGGCCTGCCCCCGGTGCGGGCACGCCGACACGGTCGAGATCAGCCGGTTCGGCTCCACCCCCTGCAAGTCCCTGTGGCGCTGCACCAGGTGCGGCGACCCGTTCGAGCACGTGAAGGCGCTCTGATGACCCAGGTGACGGTGCGGCGCCCGGTGCGCCGCCGACCCACGTTCCACGCGTTGCCGATCGAGGCACTGGACCGGCTCACCGACGACGCGGTGGCGGTGACCTTCTTCGTGCCGCCGGAGCTGCGGGAGGAGTTCGCCTTCCGCGCCGGCCAGCACGTCACCCTCCGGGTGCCGGTGGAGGACGGCACCGAGGCCCGCCGGACGTACTCGCTGTGCTCCACCCCGGACGAGCTGGAGAGCACGGGGCGGCTGCGGATCGGGGTCAAGGAGATCCCGGGCGGGGTGTTCTCCGCGTACGTGCGACAAGCGTCGGTCGGCGACGAGGTCGACGTGATGCCCCCGATGGGGCGGTTCACCAGCGACTTCGACCCGTCGCGGACCCGGCGGTACGTGGCGGTGGTCGCCGGCTCCGGCATCACCCCGGTGCTGTCGCTGGCCGCCACCGCGCTGGCCACCGAGCCGGCCAGCCGCTTCACCATCCTCTACGGCAACCGGTACGCGCGGTCGGTCATGTTCCTGGAGGAGCTGGCCGACCTCAAGGACCGCTACCCCGACCGGCTCCAGGTGGTGCACGTGCTCTCCCGGGAGCCGCAGGACGCCGAGCTGCTGTCCGGGCGGATCGACGCGGACCGCCTGCCGCGGCTGCTGGACCTGTTCGTGCCGGAGCCGGTGGACGAGTGGTTCCTGTGCGGGCCGTACGGGATGGTGGTCGACGCCAAGAAGGTGCTGGTCGACCGGGGTGCGGACCCGCGGACCGTGCACACCGAGCTGTTCCACGTCTCCGAGACCCCGCCGCCGGCCCCCCGGGAGCGGGCGGCGGAGGAGCAGACGGCGGGGACCGGGGCCGACGCCGACCGGACCACGGTCACGGTCATCCTGGACGGCCGGACGTCCACCGTGACCATGGCCCGGCACGAGCGGGTGCTGGACGCGGCCCTGCGGGTCCGCAGTGAGCTGCCCTACTCCTGCCGTGGCGGCGTCTGCTCGACCTGCCGCGCCAAGGTGACCGAGGGCGAGGTGACCATGGCGGCCAACTGGGCGCTGGAGCCGGACGAGGTGGCCGCCGGGTACGTCCTCACCTGCCAGGCGAGTCCGGTCACCGACCGGCTGACGGTCGACTACGACGCCTGAGCGGTGGGGGGGGCGCGGCGCCCCGGCGCCGCGGGCCCCCCCCCCCCCCGGCGACGCCGGGGGCGGCCCCCCCCCCACCCCCCCCGCCCCGCGGCGCCCGGCCCCCGCCGGGCGGCGGGTCGCCCCCCCCGCCGGCGCGGGGGGGCGCCCGCCCCCCCCGGGGCCGGCGGCCCCCCCACCGCCCGGTCGACGACGGGAGCGGCCCGCCCGCTACGACGCCTGCGCCGGGCCGCCGGTGATCTCGTCGATGGCGGCCAGGTCCTCGGCGGTCGGCTGCCAGGCGGCGGCCGCCACGTTCGCGCGTACCTGGTCGGGCCGGGTGGCACCGGCGATCACCGAGGCGACGGCCGGCTTGGCGGCCAGACCGCCGATGGCGACGTCGAGGATGCCGATGCCCCGCTCGGCGGCGAACCGCTCCAGTCCCTCGATGGCGTCCCACGGCGCCTGCTCCAGCCGGTGCCGCACCTGCGGGTTCGCCAGCCGCGTCCCCTCCGGCGCCGCCTCGCCCCGCCGGTACTTGCCGGTGAGCAGTCCGGAGGCGAGCGGGAAGTACGGCAGGATGCCGAGCCCGTACTTCAGGCAGGCCGGCACCAGCTCCGCCTCGACGTCGCGCTTGACGAGGTTGTAGTGGTTCTGGGCGGAGATGAACGGCGTCCACCCGTAGGTCCGCGCGAGCCAGGCGGCCTCGGCGACCTGCCAGGCGGCGAAGTTGGAGTGTCCGATGTACCGGACCTTGCCGGCGCGGACCAGGTCGTCCAGGGCCGACATGGTCTCCTCCAGCGGGGTAGCGGCGTCCGGGAAGTGGACCTGGTAGAGGTCGATCCAGTCGGTGCCGAGCCGGCGCAGCGACGCCTCCACCGCGCGGACGATGTACCGGCGGCTGCCCCGGGCTCCCCAGTCGGCGCCGTTGGCGCCGCGCATGTCGTGGCCGAACTTGGTGGCGATCACCACGTCGTCGCGCCGGCCCTTGAGGGCGGCGCCGAGCAGCTCCTCCGACCGCCCGTGGCCGTACATGTCGGCGGTGTCGAACAGGGTGATGCCCAGCTCCAGCGCGGTGTCCACCACGGCGGGCACGGCGTCGTCGTCCATGCGGGTGCCGAAGTTGTTGCACCCGAGCCCGACCACGGACACCACCAGCCCGGAGTTGCCGAGGCGCCGGTAACGCATGTCTGTCATGCGCCGACCCTAGTGTCCGACCCCTCCGGCAGGATGGGCAGGGTGAGGTGGGGGACGCTGGCGGCGCCGTTCGGCCCGGTGTCGGTGGCGGTGGACCGCGACGCGGTGCGGGCGGTCCGGTTCGGCACGGTCACCGGTGCCGAGGCCCCCTCCACCGACGACCGGGACCCCGCGGCCGTCCTGCTCGCCGACGCGCTCGACCAGCTCGCCGCCTACCTCCGCGGCGAGCGCACCGGCTTCGACCTGCCGGTCCGCGTGACCGGCGGCACCGCGTTCGACCGGGCGGTGTGGGACGTGCTCACCACCACCCCGTTCGGGCAGACCCGCACCTACGGGGAGGTGGCGGCCGCAGTGGGCGACCCGGCCGCGGCGCGGGCGGTGGGGGTGGCCTGCCACCGCAACCCGCTGCCGCTCGTCGTCCCCTGTCACCGGGTGGTGGGGGCCGGCGGCAAGCTGGTCGGGTTCGGCGGGGGACTGGCGACCAAGCGCTGGCTGCTGGAGCACGAGGCGCGGGTGAGCATGGAGAGCGCCTGGTCCTGACCACGGCGCCCCGCCGTCCCGTCAGCTCGGCGTCCCTGACCCGCCGGCCGGCGCCGCGGGACCGGGAGCCGGTGTTTCGGGAGCGGTCGCCGGCGCCGCGGGACCGGGAAGCGGCGTACCGGCGGCGTCGGTGGCACCGGCGGGCTGCTGGGCCCGGGCGATGCGGGCGGTCTGGGCCCGGCTGATCCGGCGGATCAGGACGATCGCCAGTACCGCGGCGACCGCGAGGGCGACGGTCCCGAGCAGGTACCTGCCGATGCTGTTGCCGTAGTAGTCGACGTAGAGCTGGAAGTCGTCCGAAACCGCCAGGAATCTCGGCAGCTCCCCGAGTTCCCGCTCGTCGAACACGTTGGCCAGGCGGGTGGCGCAGACCGAGACGATGAGCGCCGTC
The DNA here is from genome assembly GCA_964608245.1 of uncultured Micromonosporaceae bacterium. Classification (GTDB taxonomy): domain Bacteria; phylum Actinomycetota; class Actinomycetes; order Mycobacteriales; family Micromonosporaceae; genus Natronosporangium. The sequence goes on along the minus strand of CAZSNW010000115.1, from coordinate 4,771 downwards.
CACCACGAGGCGACCAGCGGGTGGACACTGCCCCGCATCGGGACCCACGGCTCGCTGCCCTTGGCGACGTCGTTCATGACCCGGGCCGGGATGACGAGGTTGGCGAACGGGATGAACCATCCACCGATCGACCAGCCCGGCCCCATGCGCGGGTGGACGCCCGGGAAGGCGTACAGGTTCTTGTGGGCGCGCCACATCCAGACGATGAACACCACGCCCGCGGCGGCGAACAGCGCCAAGTACAGTGCGGAGGCGACGACAGTGATCACGTCGGCGGTGTTCAGCGGCTCCACGTCCAGCGTCTCCAGGGCACGCTGGGCGAGTCCCCGGTTGATCAGCGGGACGACGATGCTCACGAGCACGTCGGCCACGGCTACGGCGGCGACCAGGGCACATGCGGCGATGCCGACGCCGGTGACGCTGCGCGTGGGGACCGTCGGCAGGACCGGTGGCTGTCCCGCCGGCGTACCGCATCGGTAGCAGGCACCACCCGGCCGGACCTTCTCACCGCACGTCAGGCAGGTCAGAGCGGGTTCCACGCGGTTCACGGCTCACCACTTCCGTAGGTGCGGTAACGGCGATGTGATGTCGCTCAGCGACAGGTGGGCGAGCCGTCTCCGCAGCTCGTGTCGACGCCGGGGATCGACTGTGGCCGGACGGCGCAGGCGGCCGCGACCGGGCGGCGCCGCCTGCGTCCGGCGGGCGGCCGCCTGGCGTACCCGCGCCGTGGACCGCGTCGCCCGCCACAGCCGGACCGCGCGGGCGCGGGGTGCCAAGGCCACTGGCGTACGCTCGGGGGCGTGACGACGCGGGAGATCGACGAGATCCTGGCGCGGGCCGCCGACGGCGGGCGGATCACGCCGGAGGAGGCGCTGCTGCTCTACACCGACGCGCCGTTCCACGCGTTGGGGGAGGCGGCCGACGCGGTGAGACGCCGCTGGTACCCGGACGGCGTCGTCACCTACCTGATCGACCGCAACATCAACTACACGAACGTCTGCGTGACCGCCTGCCGGTTCTGCGCGTTCTACCGGCCGCCCAAGCACCCGGAGGGCTGGAGCCACGACCTGGACGAGATCCTGCGGCGCTGCGCCGAGGCGGTCGAGCTGGGCGCCACCCAGGTGATGCTGCAGGGCGGTCACCACCCCGAGTACGGGGTGGAGTACTACGAGCGGATGTTCCGCGCGGTCAAGCAGGAGTTCCCGCAGCTGGTGCTCCACTCGCTGGGCCCCAGCGAGATCCTGCACATGGCGAAGGTGAGCGGGGTGACGGTCGAGGAGGCGCTGCGCCGCATCCGGGAGGCCGGCCTGGACTCGATCGCCGGGGCGGGGGCGGAGATGCTGCCCGAGCGGCCGCGCAAGGCGATCGCCCCGCTGAAGGAGTCCGGCGAGCAGTGGCTCGCGGTCATGGAGACCGCCCACAAGCTCGGGATCGACTCCACCGCCACCATGATGATGGGCACCGGCGAGACGAACGCTGAACGCATCGAGCACCTGCGGATGATCCGTGACCTGCAGGACCGGGCGGTCGCCGCCGGGTACGACCCGGCCGACACGGTGCCCGAACCGGCCGACCTCTCGTCGGATGCGACCGACCCGGTGCCGCAGGCGACCGAGGCGGGTACGCGGGGCGGGGCCGGTGACGCCACGACCGGGGCTTTGACGGCCGGCGGCTTCCGGGCGTTCATCCCGTGGACCTACCAGAGCGAGAACAACCACCTGCGGGGCCGCACCCAGGCCACCGCCGTGGAGTACCTGCGGCTGATCGCGGTGGCCCGGCTGTTCTTCGACAACATCGCCCACCTGCAGGCCTCCTGGCTCACCACCGGCCAGGCGGTCGGCCAGCTGTCGCTGCACATGGGGGTCGACGACGTCGGCTCGATCATGCTGGAGGAGAACGTCATCTCCTCCGCCGGGGCGCGCCACCGGTCCCGTCTGACGGAGCTGGTGTGGATGGTCCGGTCCGCCGACCGGATCCCGGCCCAGCGGGACACCCGCTACCGGCGGCTGCGGATCCACCGCACCCCGGCCGACGACCCGACCGATGAGCGGGTGCGCTCGCACTACTCGTCGATCGCGCTGTCCACGGCATGAGCGGCGCACCCGACGGCGGCCGTCGCCGGTCGCGCCGGGCGGGACTGGACCGGCGGCCGGACGAGGTGGCCGCGATGTTCGACGCCGTGGCCGCCCGGTACGACCGCACCAACACCGTGCTCTCCCTGGGCCTGGACACCGTGTGGCGCCGGGCCACCCGGGCGGCGCTCGCGCTCGGACCCGAGGACCGCGTGCTGGACGTGGGCGCCGGCACCGGCGTCTCCACCGCGGAGTTCCGCCGGTCCACCCGGTACGCGGTGGGGGTGGACCTGTCGACCGGGATGCTCGCCGCCGGCAAGCGTCGCCGGCCGGACGTACCGCTCGTCGCCGCGGACGCGCTGGCCCTGCCGTTCCCCGACGCCGCCTTCGACGCGGTGACCGCCTCGTTCGCGCTGCGCAACATGTCCGACCCGGACGCCGCGTTGCGGGAGTGGTGGCGGGTGACCCGCCCGGGCGGGCGGCTGGTGATCTGCGAGTTCAGCCGCCCGGTCAACGGCGCGTTCCGCACCGTGTACCTGTCCTATCTCATGCGTGCGCTGCCGCTGGTGGCGCGGGTCGTCTCCAGCAACCCGGAGGCGTACGTCGACCTGGCCGAGTCGATCCGGGCCTGGCCGGACCAGGCGGCGCTGGCCGAGCGCATCGCCGCCGCCGGCTGGGTCGGCGTCGGCTGGCGCAACCTCGCCGGCGGCATCGTCGCCCTGCACCGCGCCAGGCGGCCGGCGTGAACGACCCGCCCGGCCGGTCACGTAGACTCACGGGCGACCTGCTTGTGAAGACTTTCACAAGCCCACGGGAGCGGAGGTGCCGGTGGTGACCGAGCGCGACGCGGACGTGATTGTCGTCGGTGCAGGCCCCGGGGGCAGTGCCACCGCGTACCACCTGGCCCGCCACGGGGTGCGGGTGCTCCTGCTGGAGAAGTCGACGTTCCCGCGAGAGAAGGTCTGCGGCGACGGGCTGACCCCGCGGGCGGTGGCGCCGCTGCTGCGGATGGGGGTCGACATCGACCAGCCGGGCTGGACGCGCAACCGCGGCCTGCGGGTGGTCGGCGGCGGCACCGTCCTGGAGCTCGACTGGCCTGAGCTGTCGTCGTTCCCCGACTTCGGCCTCACGCGCACCCGGGAGGACCTCGACGACCTGCTCGCGAAGCAGGCCGTGGCCGCCGGCGCGGAGCTGCGCACCGGCCACCTGGTCACCGGCCCGGTCCGCGATGAGGACGGCCGGGTGGTCGGCGTGACCGTGGTACGCACCGACGACCCCGACGGTGAGGACGGCGAGCCCGTGGTGCTGCGCGCCCCGGTGGTGGTGGCCGCCGACGGGGTCTCCGGCCGCTTCCCGCTCGCGCTCGGGCTGGAGCGCCGCACCGACCGTCCGATGGGGGTGGCGGTCCGCCGCTACTACCGCTGCCCGGCCAAGCACGACGACGCGTACCTGGAGTCGTGGCTGGAGCTGCGGGCCGACGACGGCACGCTGCTGCCCGGCTACGGGTGGATCTTCGGCATGGGCGACGGCCGGGTGAACGTCGGGCTGGGCATGCTCAACTCCTCGGCGGCGTTCGGCCGCACCAACTACCGCCGGCTGCTCACCCAGTGGCTGGCGGCCACCCCACCGGAGTGGGGGCTGCGGGACGAGGCCAACGCCGAGGGGCGGGTGCTGGGCGCGGCGCTGCCGATGGGCTTCAACCGGGTGCCGCACTACACCCAGGGGGTGCTGCTGGTCGGCGACGCCGGCGGGATGGTCAACCCGTTCAACGGCGAGGGCATCGCGTACGCGCTGGAGTCCGGGGAGCTCGCCGCCGAGGTGGTGGCCGACGCGCTGGGCCGGCCCGACCGCGAGGCGGTGGAACGGACCCTGCGGCGCTACCCGGAGCTGCTGCGCGACCGGTACGGCGGCTACTACCGGTTGGGCACGATCTTCGTCAAGCTCATCGGCCGGCCGACCGTCATGTCCCTGTGCACCCGCTACGGCCTGCCCCGCCGCCGACTCATGCGGTTCCTGCTGCGGCTGATGGCCAACCTCACCGAGCCGACCGGCGGGGACGCCGCCGACCGGCTCATCAACGGGCTCAGCCGGCTGGTGCCGAGCGTGTGAGCCGGTAGAGCCGCCCCGGACCGCCGACCGGGCCCGGCCACCCCGGTGTCGCCACTTCCGCGGCCACGGCCTAGACTCGGGGGCGAGCCCAGTTTGTGAAGACTTTCACGAACGCTGGATCACGGCGGCCCGCAGCGGCACCCGGCGGGTCGCGGGAAGGACGGAGCGGGGTCCACCATGACGCTCTCGGCGTACATCCCGATTCTCGGGCTGTTCGGCCTGGCCGCCGCTTTCGCGTTGTTCTCGCTGGTGGTGGCCCGGATCGTCGGCCCCCGCCGGTTCAACCGCGCGAAGCTGGAGCCCTACGAGTGCGGCATCGAACCCACGCCGGCGCCGGTCGGCGGCGGCCGGGTACCGGTGAAGTTCTACCTCACCGCGATGCTGTTCATCGTCTTCGACATCGAGGTGGTCTTCCTCGTGCCGTGGGCGGTCGCCGCCGACCAGCTCGCGCTCGGTGGCTTCCTGGCGGTGGTGCTGTTCATCGCCGCGGTCACCATCGCGTACGTGTACGAGTGGCGCCGCGGCGGTCTGGAGTGGGACTGACATGGGCATCGAAGAGAAGCTGCCCGGTGGCCTGGTCCTGACCACCC
>CAZSNW010000114.1:0-8668 GCA_964608245.1 uncultured Micromonosporaceae bacterium | reverse complement strand
CAGGATGCGCAGCAGGGTGTTGGCGTCGGTGACGGTCCCGACCGTGGAGCGCGGATTGGCGCCGATCCGCTCCTGGTCGATGATGATCGCGGTGGTGAGGTTCTCCAGCAGGTCCACGTCCGGCCGGGACACGGTCGGCATGAAGCCCTGCACGAACGCGGAGTAGGTCTCGTTGACCAGCCGCTGCGCCTCGGCGGCGATGGTGCCGAAGACCAGCGAGCTCTTACCGGATCCGGAGACACCGGTGAACACGGTCAGCCGGCGTTTCGGGATGTCGATGTCGATGTTCCTGAGGTTGTTCTCCCGCGCCCCCCGGACGCGGATCATGTCGTGACTGTCTGCCACGGCCGACGGATTCCGGGCACCGTCGGACGCGGAGACGCCGGTGGCGGCGTCGCGCACGATTGTTCCCCCTCGAAAGATCTGTGGTTGGACAGACGGAGAGACGATCGTCAACGAACTTGGAGAATCCGAACCATGTTACCGGAGGGGTCACGGAACGCACAGTCACGAATTCCCCAGGGCTGGTCGGTCGGCTCCTGGAGCACCTCGGCCCCGCGGTCACGCAGCTGCCGGAAGGTCCCGTCCACGTCCGAGGTGGCGAGGTTGACCGCGGCGAACGTGCCCTTGGCCATCATCCCGGTGATCACCTGACGCTCCTCGTCGGTGACCTGCGGGTCGGCCCCGGGCGGGTGCAGCACGATGGCGGTCTCCGGCTGGCCGGGCGGCCCCACGGTGATCCAGTGCATCCCCTGGTACTCGACGTCGTTGCGGACCTCGAAGCCGAGCGTGTCGCGCCAGAACGCCAGGGCGGCCTCATGGTCGGTGTGCGGCAGGAAGCACTGGTGGATGGTGAGGTCCATGACCGTCACGGTAGCGACGTGACGGCGCGTCAGGTCGCGTTCTCCGCAAATGGTGCGCCTAGCGGTCATCCGGCCGTAGGTCGCCCGCGGGTACGCCGGTGACCGCACGCGCGACTCCCGCGTACCTTCACGCGTGGTCGACCCCGGCGAGCCGCACCCCGCGGTAGGCCGCCAGCCGCTCCGCCTCCCGCCCGGCCGCGGCGCGCAGCGCGGCGCCGGCCTTCGCCCACCATTCGACCCGGACGGTCAGCGCGCCGCCGACCTGCCGGGGCCGCCACAGCCCGGCCAGGTCACCGCCGGCCAGCACCACCCCGGGTCGGCCGAGCACCGGCCACACGAGCTTGCGCCGGGCCGCATCCTGCACCAGCAACGGCCGGTCCTGCGCCTGCAGGAACGGGTCGAACGGGCCGAGCAGCCGCACGACCGGCGACGCCGGGGCGTCCACCGCGTCCCGGTCGGAGGCGAGCAGCCACCGCTTCTCCCCGTCCACGCGTACCTCGACCGCGTCCTCCGGCCAGTGGGCGCGGACGTCGGCCACCGGCGCGTCGAGGAACGCCGCGACGTGCCCCGGCGTGGCCGGGCCGAGCAGGTGCAGGTAGCCGCGGACCACGTCGTGCCGGGCCGACGGCCGGGTCGCCGGCTGGAACCCGGCCGGCTGCATCACCGGCGGCGAGGTGCCCGGCACCAGTTCAAGGCCGGCCCGGACCGCGGCCAGCCGGAACAGCATGTCGTCGGTGTGGTCCACCCCGCACCGCCGGCAGTAGTGCACGACCGGCGCATCGAGCATCGGGGTGAGGCGGGTGGAGACCTCGCCCTTGGTCATGGGCCCGGTCACCACCGCGCGCATCGCGTCGGCCACCCGGTCCAGCGCCTCGACGTAGCCGATCCCGGCCTCCCGCAGCCGTCGCGCGATGTCGTGCATGCGCCGGCCCGCGTCCGCCTCGGAGAACGGCTCCACCGCCCGCGCCACCTGCGGCAGGTCCCGTCGCCGGTAGAGGGTGGGCGCACCGCGCAACGTCCACAGAAGAGCGAGCGTGCGGTCGGGTTTCTCCGCCGGCTCGGCCTTGCGGACCGTCGCCGGCGGATCGACCCCGCGGATCGTCAACGCCCACCCGGAGCCGTCCGGACCGGTGTCCTGCACGCCCAGGTCGAGCACGGCGGTGTCGGCCGGACGCGCACTACCGGGTTCCCGGTCGAGCTGCTGGGCGTGGATGCGGAAGCCGAGCACCCGCCGGCGGTCCATCCCGTTGTCCGGAGAGCGGGCCACGCCTCCTCCTCTCCGCGGGCGCGCCTCAGCGGGCGCGCAGGTGGACCACGGTGGGCAGGTCCGGCATCTCCAGCGCCCGGCGCTGGCGCTCCAGCGCGGAGCCGATGCGTTCCCGCACCGCCGCGGGGTCCGCCCCGGCGTCCATGGTGACCGCCACGTCCAGGCGTGGCCGGTTGCTGCTGCCCCGGTAGCCGGCGCGTACCCGGCGGACGAAGGGGCTCGCCGCCAGGTCGTCCTCCAGCGCGCCGGAGGCGGCGCTCGCCGGCATGCTGCTGCCGCCGTGCGGGCCGGCCTCCAGCCGGATGGTTCGCAGCGTGTCGGTACGCGTGAGCGCGACCAGCCACCACAGCGCCAGCAGCGCGATGACCACCAGCACCACCGCCAGCACCGGCCAGAACCACCCCTGCTCGGTGGCGAAGTCGCGGGTGGCCTGGCTGGTCACGGGCTCGTCCGCCGGGCCGAGGATGCCCGGCGCCACGTCCGCCGCCCGTAGCAGGGCGAACACGGCGACGGCGAGCATGAGGATGCCGATGATCGCCAGGACGGTGCGGTTGAGCGCCGCGGTTCGACGGTCCACGGGTCAGCCCTCCCGGTAGCGGGTCGTGACGCGGATGCGGGCCGGTCGCAGCGGGGCCAGCGAGTCGATCCGGTCGGCCACCGCTGCGCGTACCCGGTCGGCAAGGTCACCCGGGTCCCGCAGCGGGGTGTCCACGAACACCGCGACCCGTTCCCGGTCACCGCGGGCCCGGGCACGGTCGACCCCGTCCACGCGCTCGGCGGCACGTTCGGCGATCCGCGTCAGCGTGCCGTCGACGGCCGCGAGCACCGTCCCGGGGCTGGTCGACCGCAGCGGCACCGCGCGGACCGGGCCGGGCGCGAACGCCAGCCACACCAGCCACAGGCCCAGCAGGCCGATGACGATCGCGGTCGTCACCGTCAGCGGGTCGTTCCAGGCCGTGTCCTGACCGAGGTCGCGCAGCGCCGAGACCGGCAGCACCCCCACCGACCCGTTGAACAGGGCGGCGATCACCTCGATGGCCACGAGGACGGCCGCCAGCGCGATGAGCGCCGCCACGATCGTGGCCGCGATCCGCCGCCGGGGCCGGTACGCCTTGCGGACCACCTTCCGGGCGGTACGCTCGTCCACCTCGTGCATGCCGGGCTGACCGCCCGGGGCGGGGCCACCCGGCCGTGCCGGTGGCATGTCCCTGGTCGTCTCCGCCATGTCCGTCCCCCGTGTGGTGTCGAGGTCAGTGGCCCGTGGGCTTGACCAGCCCGGCCACCTCGATGTCGACCTGCCGCACGTCCAGACCGGTGAGGTCGCCGACCCGGTGCATGACGTGCTCGCGGATCCGGCCGACCACCTGCCGCACCGGCTGCGGGTAGAGCACCGAGACGGTCATCCGCATTTGCGCCAGGTGCCCGTCGACGTGTGCCTCCACCCGCGGTGCCATGGTCGGGTCGTCCGCGGCCAGCGGCACCCCGAGCACCCGCCGGGCCACCCCGCCGGCGTGCTCCACCTCGGTCAGCGCCCGACCGGCGATGCGTTCGAGCACCCGGTCGGCGATGCGGGTGGTGCCCCGTTCCTCCGGGGGCCGGCCGGCCCCCGGAGGAACGGACGTCTGTCCGGACGCCCGCTCCGGGCGGACCTGTGCCCGCCCGGGTCGGGTCGTCGTCGCGCCGGCGTGGTCGGGCGTGCTCATGTGCGCCTCCGCGCGCCGACCATCTCGCCGATGTTCAGCTCGCCCGCGACCGCACGGCCGGCCAGCCAGCCGACCAGGCCGAGCACGAGCACCAGCAGGAACGCTCCCGCGCCCCCGAACGCCCCGGCGAAGCCGAGCGCGGTGCCGAACGCGAGCCCGACCACGGGCCACCATCGCGTCATCTCCATGACGACTCCTCATTCGATGTCGTCGATCATCACGTCCACGGCCAGCCCGGGCGCCGCCTTCCGGACCTCTCCCCGGACCGCCTCGGCGAGCTCGACCAGGGGGACCCCGTGCCGGCCGACCACGCTGACCTGCACGGTGCCGTCCCGCAACGCCACACCGGGCACGGTGCGGTCAGCCAGGAACGTGCCCAGTGGCCCCCGTGACAGGCGGACCACGCCGGGAACCCCGGTCACCGCCCGGGCGATCCGGTCGGCGAGCCGGGCCGCCACCCGCGGGTCCAGCGACACCTCCGCTGCCATCGCGTCACTCGACCCGCGGCTCGCTCGGCTGCTGCTCGTCGTCACCCGGCAGGTGGATGTCGTCGACGGAGATGTTGACCTCGGTCACCTCCAGACCGCAGATCTTCTCCACCGCGTCGACGACGTTCCGGCGTACGCCGGCCGCCAGGTCCGGGATCGACACCCCGTAGTCGACGATGACGTCGAGGTCGACGGCCGCCTGCCGCTCACCCACCTCGACGCCGACCCCCTGGGTGAAACGGGAACCCGGGGCCCCGCCGGGGATCCGCTCCCGGACCGCGCCCAGGGCACGGGCCGCACCCGACCCCATCTCGTGCACCCCGGGCACCTCCCGGGCCGCCACACCGACCACCTTCGCCACGACCGCGTCCGAGATCGAGGTACGGCCGTGTTCGGTGATCAGTTCGGTTCCACGTCGACCGGTCGGCCGCATGCCGGCCTCGGCGCCGCCCTGCCGCTCACGTGCTGGTGCGCTCATCTCCCTCTCCTTTCCCGGTCGGACAACTCCTCGGGTACCCGGACCGGGGAGGGGACAAACGGAAGAGGGGTGAAACAGCGCGCGGCCGGCCTGCGAGGCGTCGCAGGCCGGCCGCGACAGGTCGGCTCGGTGGCCCGGTCAGTGCCGGTCGCCGGTCGGTGCCGGTCGCCGGTCAGTGCCGGTGGCCGAGGTGGGAGGCCATCTGCTCCAGCCGACGGATCCGCTCGGCCATCGGCGGGTGGGTGGAGAACAGGGCGCTCAGCCCGCCGCCCCGGAACGGGTTGGCGATCATCAGGTGCGCGCTGGCCGCGAGCTCACCCTCGGCCGGCAGCGGCATCCGCTGCGTACCGGCGTGGATCTTCCGCAGGGCGCTGGCCAGCGCCAGCGGGTCGTCGGTGAGCACCGCGCCGGAGGCGTCCGCCTGATACTCCCGGCTGCGGCTGATCGCCAGCTGGATCACGGTGGCGGCCAGCGGCCCCAGCAGCAGCATGAGCAGGGCGGCGAACGGGTTGGCGTCCTCGTCGTCACGGCCGCCGAACAGGAACACGAAGTGCGCCAGCATGGTGATCATGCCGGCCAGGGTGGCGGCGACGCTGGAGATGAGGATGTCGCGGTTGTAGACGTGGGCGAGCTCGTGGCCGATCACCCCGCGCAGCTCGCGGTAGTCGAGCAGGCCCACGATCCCCTGGGTGACGCAGACCGCCGCGTTCTGCGGGTTGCGACCGGTGGCGAACGCGTTGGGCTGCATCGTCGGGCTGATGTACAGCCGCGGCATCGGCTGGCCTGCCCTGGTCGACAGCTCCCGCACCATCCGGTACAGCTCGGGGAACTCGGCCTCGCTCACCGGGCGGGCACGCATCGCCGCCAGGGCGATCTTGTCCGACCAGAAGTAGGTGCCGAAGTTCATCGCGGCCGCGACCAGGCCGGCGATGACCAGCCCGTCGGTCCCGCCGACCCAGTTGCCGATCACCAGGATCAGCGCGGTCATCAGACCGAGCAGTGCCGCCGTCTTCAGCCCGTTGAAAGTCCGCACGCTGCCTCCTCGCTCCTCCCGTCTCCGCGCGTCGTCGTCCGTCGCAGCGTGGTCACGCCCCGACATCGTCGTCGTGTCGTCGACCCCGTCAGTACAAACGTACGCGCGTACCGTGTGCTTCCCGCCGCCGCCCACGGGACGTGCGCCACAGCCGGCCGCCCGCAGCCCGGTCGGCCCACGGCCGGTCAGGCGGGCGGTGCGCCGGCGGCCCGGGCGGCGGCCTGCTCGGCCTTGGCCGGCTCCCCGTTCGGGTCGTGCGCGGGCGGCGGCGGCACGGTCGGCGTCCACTGCACCAGCTGCTCCCGTTCGTGCAGCAGGTCCCGGATGTCGTACCCGGCGTACTCGAACTCCGGCGACCAGAACAAGGCGTCGAACGGGCACACCTCGACGCAGATGCCGCAGTACATGCACAGGGAGAAGTCGATCGCGAACCGGTCGAGCACGTGGCGCTGCCGCGGCCGGGACGCGCCCGGCACGTGCACCTCCTCGGTGTGGGACTCGATGTAGATGCACCAGTCCGGGCACTCGCGGGCGCACAGCATGCAGACCGTGCAGTTCTCCTCCAGCAGGGCGATCACACCCCGGGAGCGGGGCGGCAGCGCCGGCGCCTGCTGCGGGTAGCCGCTGCGGTCGGCGGGGTCGGCGGTCACCGGCCACCTCCCGGCGCTTGCGGGCCGGCGTCCGGCGTACCGACGGCCGCCCGCGGCCCCCACTCCTCCGGCGCCGGTACGCCCGGGGGCAGCAGCGGACGCCGCCGGGCGGCCCGGCCGGCCGGCTCACCCGGCTCCTTGGCACCCGGCCACGCCTTGACCACCCGGCTGACCAGCACGAAGTCCTTGCGCAGCGGGTGGCCCTCGAACTCGGGCGGCAGCAGCAGCGGCGCGAGGTCCGGGTGGCCGACGAAGTCGATGCCGAACATCTCGTGGGTCTCCCGCTCGTGCCAGTCCGCCCCGGGGTAGATCTCCACGACCGAGGCGAGTGCCGGCTCGTGGCGGGGCAGCCGGGTGCGCAGCAGCAGACCGTGCCGGGCCGAGGTCGACCACAGGTGGGCCACCACGGTGAACGCGTCCTGCTCGTCGACCGCCGACAACCAGTCGAAGAAGTCGAAGGACAGCTCGGCGTCGTCGCGGGCGGCCCGGACCGCCTCCGGCCAGCGTGGCGGCGGCACGTCGACGGTGGCCCGCTCGTGGCCGGGGCCGCCGCCGGACACCCCGGTCACCACGTCCGGCGTACCGCCGAGCAGCGCGGCGAGGCGCGCCCCGACCTCGGCGGGGGTCACCGCCGCTCCTCCCCCGGCGGCGCCACGAGCGGGGCGGTCAGCCGCGCCACCTCGTCGGCGGGCGGCCCGGCCGGACCGGCCGCGGCGCCGGTGATCTTCTCGTGCAGCCGGACGAGCCCGTGCAGCAGCGCCTCCGGCCTGGGCGGGCAGCCGGGCACGTACACGTCGACCGGGACGAGCTGGTCGACCCCCTTGGTGACCGAGTACGAGTCCCAGTAGGGTCCGCCACTGTTGGCGCACGCGCCGAAGGAGACGACGTACTTCGGCTCGGGCAGCTCGTCGTACAGCCGCTTGACGGCCGGGGCCATGCGGTCGGTGACGGTGCCGGAGACCACCATCACCTCCACCTGCCGCGGGCCGGACCGGTCCGGGGCCACCCCGGCCCGTCCGAAGTCGGGCCGGCTCGCACAGGCGGCGACGAACTCGACCGCGCAGCACGCGAGCCCGACGTCCAGCACCCACAGCGAGTACCGCCGGTCCCAGGTGACCGAGTAGCGGACCGGCTCCGCGAGCGCCCCCGGCAACCGCATGGCGCCACCCTACCGCTCCGCCCCAGCCGCTTGGTGCGGGCCGGTGGCGACACCGGGACACCCGGTACGGCTCCGGGTCGGGACCGCACCCGGGTCCGGTGGCGCCACCGCGTCCAGCGGCGCCACCGGGTCCGGCGGCCACCACGCCGCGCGCGCCATGTCCACCCGGTCGCCGCGCAGCGGCGTCCCCTCGGCGCGCAGCAGGGCGAGCGCCCGCTCCTCGTGCCCCGGGGCCGGTCGACCGTCCGCCCTCACCACCCGGTGCCAGCAGACCGCCGACCCGTACCGCGCCATCACCGCGCCCACCCGACGCGGGGCGCCGCGGCCGCCGTCGGCCGCGAGCAGCGCGGCGATCGCCCCGTAGCTCATCACCCGGCCCGGCGGGATCCGCTCCACCACGGCGAGCACCGCTTCGGCGTACGCGTCGGCGTCACCGGAGCGACCGGCGGGCGTACGCCGGCCACCACGCCGGCCGCGTCCCGCTCCGTTCACGCCGCCACCCTACGTCCGGGCGGCTACCACGTCCGGGTGCGCACCGGCGGGCGTGCACGCAGGCGCCCGCGGTGTGGGACGCGCCGTCCCCGGGGTGCCCACCGGCCGCCTGCCGCACGGCAGAATGGCCCAATGACCAGCGACAAGGCCTCCACCGCCCCGACCCTGCCGCGGCGGGTCGTGGTCAAGGTCGGCTCGTCGTCGCTCACCACCGCCGCCGGCGGGCTGGACGCCGCCCGGCTGGACCGGCTGGTCGACGCGATCGCGGAGGCGCTGGCCACGGTCCCCGGCCGGGAGGTGGTGCTGGTCTCCTCCGGGGCGATCGCCGCCGGCCTGGCGCCGCTCGGGCTCCCGCGACGGCCCACCGACCTCGCCACCCAGCAGGCGGCCGCCAGCGTCGGGCAGGGGCTGCTCATCGGCCAGTACGCGCGGTCGTTCGCCCGGCACGGGCGTACCGTCGGGCAGGTGCTGCTGACCGCCGACGACATGACCCGGCGCGCCCACTACCGCAACGCGCACCGGACCCTGCGGCGGC
>CAZSNW010000113.1:0-8700 GCA_964608245.1 uncultured Micromonosporaceae bacterium | reverse complement strand
ACGCTGATGTGGATGTGCCATAGGTGGCTTGAGTCGGCGGTAGACGCCCTCCATGGCCCGGTCCGGCTGTCTTTGATCCGCCCGTACACCTTCGCCGAGTCGAGGGTGCCGTAGAACTCCCGCACCGCGGCCAGCCGGGGGTCGTTCCGCTCCGCGGCGGCGGCGAGGTAGCCGGTGCGTTTACGCATCTCAGCGTTCGACATGGTGTAGTCGATCGCAGCAGCTTTGTCCGCCGGGCCTTGCAGGTCCAGCGACAGGCGGATGCTGTAGTTCCCCGGCCACTTGGCCTGGTTCTCCGCGCGCGTTCCGTGGTAGCCGGGCTTGTTGGCGTAGATGCCGCCTAGCCGCCACGATTGCGCTGGCCGGTCGGTCCACAGTCTCCACATAGGATCAGTGATCCGAGCCGGCGAAGGGTTCACCGCAGCTCCTCAGGCAGCCATTCGGGGTCGGAGCGGAGCCGGTCGAACTCGGCATCGTCTAGCTGCGCGGTCCGGCCTGTAGCAGCGTGGCGGACCTCCCACCGGTTCGCCTCATCGCCGCCGGTTGTCTGCCGCACCTCTAGGCCGAGTTCGGCGTCAAAGGTGTGCCAGTCGTGCGTATCGGTCATCATTCATCCCACCCTCAGCCAGGCCAGGAACGAATCCGGGTTGATGATCGTGCCGTTTGCCGCCACCGATCCCTGCGCGAACCGGAACGTCACCGCACCATCCCCGCCGGCGTTAAACAGCAGATCCTCAAACCACGCGTGCGCGTTGGACGAGGCGATCGCCTCGGAGGTGAGCAACTCTTGGTTGAGTAGCCCCGTGCGAATCTGCGAGAGGTCTAGCGCCGCCGGCCCACCCGTTGCCGTGCTACCCGGCGCGACCACGGCACGGGTGGCGGTGGTGCCAGACGGAGTCGACCACGCGCAGCGGAACCCACCCCCGGATGGCGATTCCTGCCAGCGCACGCGCAGGTGGACCATGTAGATTCCACCTTCCACCACGTCAAACGTCAGCGCAGTGTCCACAAGGGTCACCGAGTTTGTGACTGTTTGCTCGCTGCCCTGTTTGACGACCTTCCACTGCATCTCAGTGAGATGGTCGGCGGTCAGGATCTGACCGGCGTACAGGCTCGGCCATCCCATGTCGTCCCCCTTCAGAGTCCTAGCACTACCGGGTTTGCCAGTCGGACGCTGGTCCCTGCCGGCCACGCCCTGGCGATCCCGTTGACGCCACGCTCCACAGTGAACGTCTGCGGCGAGCTGGCACCGGTAACCGCGGTCACCCGAGCCACCTCCACATCTCCAATGAGGACATCGAAAGGAAACTCATCCGGATGTGTAGCGGTGGCGATCCATGGCCGCAGCCCGGTGGTGACCACGGTCAGCGTGGTGTCGTCATCATCGATCGGCGATCCCAGCTCAGATCCACCGGTGTCCAACCGGCCATACACCGGATCTCCGAGCCTGAGCACGCGAAGCGGACCGTATGGGGTGGTATTCGCATCCACCGTCATGCGCGTCGGCGTGTACGACTCGGTGTATCCGCGCACCACCAGCTCGGCACGCCGACCGGGGTACTGCGGCGGTAGATTGATGACGTCGACCCGGTCACCGATATCCACCGGCAGCCACCGATTCACCAGCCCGGGCACCGTGTCCAGCGCTGGGGAGATGACCGGGATGCGCATCTCCGGCCAGGTCCCCATGTGCACAGCCCACCCGGCGTAGCTTGGGAGCTGCCTATCATGCTCCACACGGACCTGTACCTCACCGGCACTGCGACCGTGCCGACCGGCGTGCTCCGCATCCACCACCCGCGCGGCACCACCTTCGGGCCGTTTGGCCGTAGCATCGTTGAGCCGGTACTGGTCATCTAGCACCGGAGCGAACGGAGCTGTCACCTCTCCGCCGCCAGCGGCAGCGTCCAATGTGACCGCCGGGTCCTGATTGAACAGGCTGACCAGGGTGCGCAGCGTGTAGCCGGGCTCATCCCTGGTCTCGTGGAGAATCCCACCGTCCACATCGGCCGCTTCCTGCAGCAGGTCGAGCAGTTTGGCCCGCTGTTGCACTCCGCACGGATGGTCGGTTGTCGCTGACACAGTGATGTCACGCCACCGAAACGTCACGCTGCCGCTCTCCAGCGGTTCAGATGTGACACCGACCCAGCCGGACGGGATCGCCCTATCGCGCGCCTCAACCTGCCAGTCCGGCTCTGGTTCGCCGACCACCCACGCCTTGCCGCGGATACGGTCACCACGCACCTGAGCCCTAATCCACCAACGTTGACCCGGTTCGATCTCGCCGCCGAGCACGAGCCAGGCAAGATTTTCCCACTGGCCATCGAGCAGCCGCCAGATCTCTACGATGACAGTGCCGCCGAACTGCCACAGATCCACCGTGTAGGTGTAGTCCGGACCATCGCGGACATTCAGGGATGATAAGGCGTGCTGATCACTGGCCATCACCGAGGCGCGCATGTCCACATCGGTCACCGTGACCCCGGACAGGTGCGCGTGGCCACCGACCGAAGTGGATATGATTCCTTCGCCTGCGGACACGGAGAACGTGTCACCGAACGTCTGCCACTCGCCACCGAGGTCTGCTGTACCCCACCCGTCGGGTACGGTGCGGTCGAACTGGTCACGGGCCAGCGCCGGCAGGACCAACCGGTACGGAATGCCTTCTTCACTCGCGAGCCGCTCGAACCGGTCGACTGCAGGTTCTCCGGCCCACCCGTCCACCGGGATGTGACGCTGCCTGACCTCAGAGTCAGGGATCCAGGAAGTTCCGGGATCGACCAACACAAACGCATGCCCCAGCCCGATCGGCGCCTTGTCCGTCGGGTCGGCGAACACCGGCCGCGGCCGGAACGCCCGGATCGCGCCGACAGTGGCCCCGGGGGTGGAAAACTCCTCCTCAGCGTTATCGCGGCGGATAATCACTTGCTGAGATAGATGGACCCACACGCTGACAGCGTGCCAGCGTCCATCAGCGACACCCAATGTGGACGTGTAAGTGACAGTCTCCGGTGACGCGTCAGAATCTGACGCCACCACCTGGAGCGCACCGCCAGACGTGATTTTCAGTGACCACCGCGACCACGTGCCGCCGTTGGTGCGCCACTCACAAAGCCACGCTTCACCAGAGCCCGGCGGAACTCGCACGGCCATCAGCACCGCCCAAGGTGGACCGCCGGAACCGGCAATTTGACTGCCGTTCGACCACGAGATGTAGCCCCCGACCGGCCACTCCGGTAGCGGTGCCGACCCGGGGCACGAATCGTCACGTGTCCACTGTGGTGCCCGCGCCTCCGACATGTTGTAGGCCAACGGTGTCTGGCCGGGAACCGCGGCTTCGGCAAGCCGCGTGTCCTCACCATCCTCCAACGGCAGGTACGCGGCCAAAAGGTCGCCATAGGCGCTGGTGATGTGCCGGCGCAACGGAGACTCCAGCGCACCATCTGGCCGTGAGATCCACCGGGTAATGCCGGAGATCACCATCCGCACCCGCGCCACACCCAGCTCCCACGCTGGCGCGCTCAGATCGTCGGTCCGTGACAGGTCCCCATGTGGCCACTCCGGTTCGATACTCGCAACCCGGCCGACAAAACGCACCGAACCGTTATACGACAACCGTGCGGGGACCCCATCCACCACGTGTGGCCAATGTGGACTGCGCGGGTCGTTCGGCGTGTACTTGCCATCCTCGTTACGCAGCAGCACTGCGGCCTCAGACGGCGAAAGGTTGGACTGCTCATCCGCGTTGCCGCGGCTGATCTGGATTGTCTGGCTACCGTCAAGGTCGGCTGTCACGTCGGTCCATGACCAGGACGACGGTGATCCGTCCGGGTCAGCACCGAATGCCAGCTCCAACCTGAGCAGTGACGACGGGTCCGGGTAGGTCATGCGCGCACCCCCGCGAACCTCGTCACGCTGCCGCCGCCTTGGACGCGCACCGCCCGCCGGAGCCACTCCGCCAGCGCCCGGTCAGCACCGGCGGCATCTATGACGATCACCGTGGGTCCGACCATGTCGCGTAGCCGGTCGAGGGGGATGATGGCCTCAGCCTGACCGGCCTCGGCGACCTGTACCAACCGGCCGCCCGAAGTGGAAGGCACGATGCCACCCTCGGCGAGCCTAGGAATGTTCGGTGTGGACAGTGTCCACGGGCCGAGGGAACCAAACGGTCCCATGGAGATCGGACCGATTGTGAAGCTTAGGTTGTTCCACTTGTCAATCAGCCAGTTCACCGCAGATCGGAATGCTTCTTTGATTCCGTCCCACATGCCACGTGCCGCTGAGCGGATACGGCCCGGCAGCCCCTTTACGAAATCGACGATCTTGCGGAACCGGTCCACAATCCAGTCACGGACGTCGCTGACCCAACCACGAACCCGGTCGAAAACACCCTTCCACAGGTTGAACGTAGCCTTGATCCGCTCCCACAACCACTTGGCGATGTCCGCCACCATCCGGAAATACCGCTTGACGATGTTGTTCCACCACCAAACGATGATGTCCGCGACCACCTGGAAAGCAACCTTGATGGCCTCCCAAGCCGGTTTGATGGCGTTCTCCCACAACCAGGTCGCGGCCGCACCGACAGCGCGAAACACCGCCTGAACAATGTTCCGGAACGTTTCCGAGTTGCGGTACGCGAGCACGATCGCCGCGACCAAAGCGACGATGGCCACAATGATGATGCCGATCGGGTTCGCCGACATCGCAGCGTTGAGTAGCCATTGGACACCGGTCCAAATCTTGGTAGCGGCCACAGTGGCCAGTGACGCGGCCCGGTAGGCCACGAGCTGTGCCACCATAGCGGTCCACCGGCCGGCCGCGACCGCGGCGTTCCACGCGATCGTCGCAGCCCGCGCAGTACGCTGCGCGGCGGCGACAGCGAGAGTCCGGGTGCGCATCACTGCCAGCTGACCGATCTGCGCCGTCCACCGTCCAGCTACGACAGACGCGTTCCATGCGACCGTGGCAGCACGCGCGACACGGGTCGCCGCCGCAACCGCCTTGGTGCGGACGCTCATGATGGCCAGCCAACCAGCCTTGACCTTCGCAGCAGCGGATGCCGCGATGAGCACGGTCCGCCAACCGACGTAGACGCCCACCAGGGCGGTCACCACGCCCTGGTTGTCCTGCATCCAACCGGAGAGCTCGGTGAGTGCGGGTACCAGCACGGTGGCTGCGACCTGCGCCAGCACGTCCAGTGTGGCTAGCATGATCTGCCAAGTGGACACGCCGATGGCGCCGGAGGCGGCCGCCAGGGAAGTCACGATCGCACCGATCGCAGGCGCCAGATCTTTAGCGGCCTGGGACAGTGTCCCGAGAATTGACTGTAGACGGTCTAAAGTGGTCGTCTTGAGTTGCTGGAAATCGGCCGATTCCATGAACTCGCGTACGTTGCCTGCTAGCTCACGTACCCGGTCCATGAGATCCCCAACGGCCGGCACGACCCGGGTCAGCACCAGGGTAGAGAACTCCTCAGCCCACGGTCGGACGGCCTCGGTGGCCTGGTCTATAGCCTGCGTGATCCCGCCGAAACCTTCCTTGGCCAGCGGAAACACGCCTTCCAAGATGGACGCTCCGAACCGGCTGGCAGCCGCCATCATGTTCGCGAACGCGCCCCTGGTTGTGTTCCCGGATTCGAGCGCGGCGCCGGCAACGTTCTCTTCGAGTGCCTGGCGAAAAGTCGCGAAATCGACCTTGCCCGAACTGACCATCTTGGACGCTTCCGCGGCGGTCACGCCCATCTGATCAGCCAGCATCTGCAGGATCGGGATACCACGGTCGGAGAGCTGGTTGACCTCAGCCATGGTCAACCTGTTGGACGCGGCGACCTTGTTGAAGATCGCGCCCATCTCACCCATGCTTGATCCGGCGATCGATGCCGTATCGCCGACCAGAGACAGGACCCGCTCCAGTTCGCGGCCCGGCTTGATACCGGCAGCCACTGTGGACGCTGCTACCGTCGCCGCTTCGTCTAGTCCGAACGCGGTGCCTTTGACGCTCGCGAGAGCGTTGTCCATGATGCTGCGTACCGACTCAGCTGAGTGACCAAGACCGGTCAATTTGGACTGGGCATCCTCAATCGCTGTGAGCCGTCCCCAGCCTTTGACCAGGGCAGTGGACAGCGCCGCACCGGCAGCGACACCAACACCGGCCACCGTCCGCTTCAACGCTGACCCGAGCGCGCCACCGAGTCGGCTTCCGGCCGACCGTCCCGACCTCTCCGCAGGGGTATCTATATCCAGCTCTTTGGCGAGCTTTTCCTTGAAACCCTTGGCAGAGGGGAGAATAGAAACGTAGGCGGTAGCCAACTCCACAGCCATGACTACCCTCCTATCGATGCCCTCGCGCCCTCAACGCGGCGCGGATGACGTGCTGCGGCAGCGCCGGATTGCCGACCCGCTTGGGTGGAAGGTCGCTCGGCCGCGGGTGTGGTTTCGGACGATGCTTCGAGTTCGCTGCGGCGGTCAGGTCGTACAGGTTGGCGAGTATCCATGCCTCTGGCGACCACGGACGGCTATGACCGGCCACTTTGGCGCCGAGCCAGGATGTTTGGTCTGCCAACAAAACACGGGCCAGACGCACCGATTCAACCCAGTCCATCTCACTGCCGATCACAGTGGACGGAACACCGAAGCGGGTGCGCCAATCGTATGCGATCTCGTCGGGGTACTCCTCCATGAGCTGGAGGAGTTTCAGGATTCCCCCAGGGTGACTCCGGCATGGGCCGCCCAGTCCTTCTCAAACTTGTTGAACTGCTCGAGCGTCATTTCGTCGATGGCGGCCATAGTATCCGGATCGGCGATCTCTTCGAGGATTGTGAATGTCGCGTCCATGTCAGACAGCTTGCGGATGCGACGCACCAACCCGGCCGGCCACGTGCCGAATCGGGGAAGCGAGTACGTCCGTCCATTGTGCTCGAACTCGAACCGATCTTCATCCGCCGGCTTACGGTGATCCTGCGGCTTCTTGCGTGGCTCTGCCATCGGCCTCTCCTTGCTCGGACTCTCGGATGGATGCTCGGATGGGGTTGGGGACGCGGGAGCGGACTCCGAGCAATCCGCCCCCGCGCGTCTATCACTCCTCAATGAGCGAGCTGTAGAACTTTTTGACGCTCGCGGGCTGACCGTCAGCGGTCTGAATCGAGCCGGACGGGTAGGCAGTGATGGTGACCTCGTAGCCGATAGCCTCACCGCTGGAGTAGACCTGCTCGCCTACCTCGGTGACCTCAGCGTTTGGGAGGTAGGCGCGGATGAAGTCACTCCCGTCGACCACATCGATGATGAAGCTCTTGCGGCCGCCGGTGCGAGCGGGGACGATCGCCACCGAACCGTCAGACGGGTCCACATCGGACCCGTAGTACAGCGCGACCGTTTCGGCCTTGGTTTCCACCAGCCGGAACGTATAGGTCATCGTCGCTTCGGTGACGACCTCGCGCAGGATGTCGGCATTCTGCCATGCGCGGAGCTGCTCAGTGCTCCGCTCCCGGGTTTCAGTTACCCCATCCTCGTGCACATAGCCGAGATTGGAGAAACCGTCCTCAGTAGGGTCGCTGTTGGCATCAGTAGGTGGGGTCGCGCTGGTTTCCCCAACGAACACCCCGCCGGTCACAGCCACGCGAACTTTGGAGCTATCCAGAGCCATGGTCTCCCTCCAATGTGGTTGATTGGTGGTACCGCTGGCTCGGAACAGCGGTGATTAGTCAGGCGGCGATGCCGCGTACGTGCACCTGGAGCTCCATCACCCAGCGCGGCATGGAGCTTGTCGGGTCGGGCAGGTTGGACGGCCCGCCCACCTCGTCTACACGGTAGACGGTGTATCCACTGAGGATCTGCCCCGGGATCTGGTAGAGCAGCAGCGACCGGCACTGCTGCAGCAGGTCATGCGCCTCGTAGTCGCGGCCAGCCCAGCACTCTAACCCGACCTGTGCGGCATCGGTGACCACGGTCTGCCGCAACCCGCCGTGCCGCTGAATCAGGACGAACGGGTCCGGGCGCGGGTTGGGGACCTTGTTGCCGACCGTCACACCAGTGAGCTGGCCGCGCAGCCACGCAGTAAGCAACGCCTCGACATCAGGGAAGACCAGCATGTTTAGACCCTCCCTGCATCGATGGATCGCGTCAGTGAGCGTCCTTTGGCCTCAGCCTCTCGCGCCGCCTTCGTCCCGGTGATGACGCTCGCCCTGGCTCGGTTACGGCCCACCATTGCGGATGGTTCCATGCCATCGCCGGCGACATCGGCGATCTTCTTCGCGCGGCGTTCCAGGTCCGCCAGCACCTCAGGGGAGCGCAGCAACTCGCGCATTCCCTTGCGGTGCAACACAATCCGGCCGGGGATAGCCATGTCAGCCCTCCACCCGCCGGAGGTTCACCACCAGCCCGGGGGCCCAGCCGGTGAACGGCGAACGCCAGTCTGCGACCTCACCGGCCACTTCGTACACTTCACCACGAACCTCCATCCGATCGTGTGCGGAGATGTCGGTGCCGACCGGCACGTAGACCGTGATGCCCACGATCACGCCCTGCCGGCCGGTCTCTGTCTCCTCATCCGAGGTACGCGGTGCTACACCACACCCTGAGACCTCCGATCGGGTGGCGTTGTCCCAATCGAAGACCTCGTTGCCGTACCGGTCGGTGACCAGCGGCGCCCGGATTCGGATGACCGTCTCACCAGCAGCGAACGGCACCATCACGACCACAC
>CAZSNW010000112.1:0-8815 GCA_964608245.1 uncultured Micromonosporaceae bacterium | reverse complement strand
TCGGCGTCCCGGCGGGCCTGCTTGAGCGCCTCGGACTCCTCGTCGTCCCAGTCGAGGTCGTCGTCCGCGTCGGTGTCGCCGAGCCCCGGGTCGTCCAGCATCACGTCGTCGACCTCGGCCAGCGCCGCCTCGTCGTCGTCCAGCGGGTCGCCGGTCTTCTTGGACGCGCTGCGGCCCTTGGCGTCGGCCTCCGCCTTCCGCTTGGTCGACTTGCGCGCCGTGGCTTTGGCCGTCTTGCCGGCGGTGGCCTTGCCCGCCTTGGCGGTGGCAGCCTCGTCGTCGGCGGTCTCGTCGCCGCCGTCCTCGGCGGCGGTGGTCTTCGCGGACGTCCTGGTGGTCCTGCTCTTGCCGGTGCTCTTGCGGCTGGTGCTCTTGGTGCTCCTGCCGCCCTCGTCGTCGGTCACCGCTGCGGCGTCGCCGTCGACGGTGGTCGTCGCCACGGCGTCCACGGCGGTGTCGGTGACGGCCGGCGTGGAGTCCGCGAGGACCGTCTCGGCGGTGTCGGTGGCGGGTGCGGCCTGGGTGGCCGCGGTGTCGGTGACGGTCGGGGCGACCGGGGCGCTCGCCTCACCGGTCGACGTGCCCTCCTCAGCCGGGCGGGTGCGCCGCGACCGGGACCGGCTGGTGCCCGAGGTGCTACGCCCGGTCCGCGCGGTGGTACGAGAGGAACCGGAGCGGGTGGACGCGGCGAGCACGCGCTGGCGGGTCGTGGCCTCCTCCACCACCACGGTGATCCCGGCGTCGGAGATCACCCTAAGGACCCGCTTGGCCTGGGCCGGGGTGACCGCCGCGGCTTCCAGAATCCGTGCGACCTCGGTGGAGCTGATCTGGCCGCCCTCCGCCCGCGAGATGAGGGTGTCGGCGAGTGTGTGTACGTTGGCACCGGGTTGGCGGGACTCTGACACGGACGACCTTCCGGAGGCGATATGCGTGGCGTCTGGACCTGCCCCCCGACCCTGACGCCGGACGGCGTCGGGCCGGACCGCGGGCACGGGTTCCCTCCGTCAAGCTGCTGACTTTCGGGAGGGCAGCGTGAATTGTAGCGCTGCCGGCGCCGGCGATCCGGCGCCCGCGCCGGGACCAGCTCCTGTTCATGGTAAATACACGACCGGGAGTGGGTACGGAGGACGACATGACCGCTGAGGACACGCGTACCCGGAGCGCACCACTGGCCGATCCCGAACTGCGCGACAGCGACGACCCGGCGGCGCTGCTGGCCGTCGCGGTGGAGGTGGCCAGGGCGGGAAGCCGCCTGGCCCGTCGCATGCGCGAGCGCGGGGTGGACCAGGTCGCCACCAAGACCACCGACACCGACATCGTCACCGCCGCCGACCGGGAGGTGGAGCGGCGGATGGTGGAGATGATCCGCCGGCGCCGACCCCACGACGCGATCCTGGGGGAGGAGCTCGGAGCCAGCGGCGACCAACGCGCCCGGGTCCGCTGGGTGATGGACCCGATCGACGGCACCGCGAACTACCTCTACGGCCTGCCGTGGTACGCGGTGTCGGTGGCCGCCGAGGTGGAGGGGGTCGCCGTGGCCGGTGTGGTCCGCAACGCCGCCACCGACGACGAGTGGACCGCGGTGGTCGGCCAGGGCGCGTGGCGTAACGGGCGCCGGCTGACCGGGTCGCCGCGGACCCAGCTGTCCCAGGCGCTGGTCGCCACCGGGTTCTCCTACCTGCGGAACCGGCGGACCCACCAGGCCGCGGTGATCGCCGGGCTGCTGGACCGGGTTCGCGACGTCCGGCGGTTCGGGGCGGCCGCGATCGACCTGTGCCTGGCCGCCGAGGGCGCGGTGGACGCCTACTTCGAGGAGGGCCTGCAGCCGTGGGACTGGGCGGCCGGCGCCCTGATCGCCTCGGAGGCGGGACTCATCGTGTCCGGACTCAACGGCGCCCGACCGGGGCCGAGGATGATCATCGCCGCTCCGCCGGCCCTCTTCGACCAGCTGCACGAGCGGCTCCGCGAGCTGGTGGCCGGCGACGAGCTGGTGGAGGGCTGACGGCCCGTCCGGCGGTGCCGGGCGTCAGTCGTCCACCGGGCAGGTGCCCGGCGGCGGGGACGGGTTGCCGCTGGCCGCGATCGACTGGCTCACCTCGGTCGGGGTGGCGAGCTGCTGGAACTCCGGGCCGAGGATCACGTCCACCACGTCGTCCTCACGGTTGATGTCGAACACCGTGGTGGCCTGGTTGAGGAAGTACGCCTCGACCAGCCGGGCGGCGCCCAGCGCCTGCGGGCCGAACCGGAGTTCGGCCACCCCCTCGATCTCCTCGTCGTCCTCGGGCTCGTAGTCGCCGCGTTCCAGCACCTGGAACCCGCGGTTGGCGAAGTTCTCGGCGATCCGGTTGGCCAGGCCGGCCCGGTTGGTGGCGTTGTAGACGTTGAGCGTGACCTCCCCTTCCGCGGGGAGGGTCAGGCGGACCGGCACGAACCCCTCCGGGCAGCCGCCCTCGGCGGAGGCCCGGTTGGCGTCCCGCTCCAACGCCATGCTCACCGTCACCACGGCGACCGCGAGCAGCAGCGCCATGATCGCCAATGCCCGGACGCGTCCGAAGGTCCACATGCGTGCGCTCCCGAAGGAATCCCGAAGGAAGGAGGGTGTGACCGGGTCCCCGTCCCGGACGGCCCGACCGCGCCGGCCGGACGGTCGCCCGCGGGCGTGTCGCCTGCGGCCGACGCCGGGGCGACGTCGGCGATCACGGTACGCGACGGTGACCACGGTACGGGGTTGAGGCTAGCGGGTACGCCTGTCCCGTGGGTGGGGTTCGCGGCCGCCGCGCCGGTCGCCCTGGCGGCGGCCGGCGCTGGTCGCGCTACCGTTGGCCGGGTGCCCTGCGGCCCGTGGGTCCGGGCACGGGGCGGGTCCCTTCCGCGGCGACCCTCGCGTGACGCTCCGTAGTGATACGAATCACAGACGACCGTGACCTGGCGCCCCGTTGCGCGCCGGAGTGGGGGAACCGGTAGGTTCCCCGCTGGCCGGGGTCGGTTCATCCCACGACACCGGATCGGGTCGGCTCGCAAGGGAACGGACGCCGGCCCGTCGGTGTTAACAGAGGGACGCGTCCCCGATCCGATGACGACAGGGAGTGAAAGTTCTGATGGCCACCGACTACGACGCCCCGCGTCGCGACGAGATCGACCTGGGCGAGGACAGCCTGGAGGAGCTCAAGGCGCGACGGGTGGACACCCAGTCGGCGAGCGTCGACATCGACGAGGCCGACGTCGCCGACACGTACGAGCTGCCGGGTGCCGACCTCGCCGAGGAGGGCGAGCCTACGGTCAAGGTGCTCCCGATGCAGGCCGACGAGTTCCGTTGCGCGCGCTGCTTCCTGGTGCACCACCGCAGCCAGCTCGCCCGTCAGGAGGGCCCCGAGCTCATCTGCCGCGAGTGCGCCTGAGCCGACGACCGGCCGGACGTTCCGTCCGGCAGCCGCACTAGCCGGTCTGCTGCCGGACGTTCCGTCCGGCCGCCGCCCTAGCCGGGCTGCTGGCGGCCCGGGTGCGGGCCGCCGGTGTCCGGTCCGCCGGCGTCCCGGCCCCGGACGAGGGCCGCGCCGGCGGTCAGCGCCGCGGCGAGCCGTTCCGGCTCCGGTGCGCTGACCAGCCAGTACGGCGTCGGGTCGGCGGGGTCGTCCAGGATCACCTGCACCGCACCGGGGATCCACGGCCGCTGCACCACGAACGCGAGCGGGTGCGCGGCCGGTCCGAGCAGTTCCCGCCGGCCGGCCGCGTCCAGCGGCACGGCGTCGGCGACGTAGCGCAGCGGCAGGCGCGCGTCGTCGACGTGGAGTTCCCCGTCGACCACCGCCACCCGGATCCGCCCCCACCACCACAGCGCCCCGGCGGCCACCACCATGAGCGCCGCCGGGGGCGCCCACCACGGCACGGCCGCCACCGCCATCCCCAGCTGGAGACCGGCGCCCGCGGCCACCGCCAGTCCCAGCAGCCACCACGGCCACGGTACGGTGAGCCGTCGGTCGTAGGTTGTCGTGGTGTCCACGCGGCCGAGCGTACGCCCCGTGGTCGCCCACCCGGCCGCGACGACCGGCGACGCCGGCCGACCGGGCCGGCGCGTGCGCGTGATGGACGACTCGGCCCACGCGCCGGGACCGGCGCGTGGGCGTGGAGGTGACGATGCAGCCGCAGGTGAGGGTGGCGTTGCGCCGGCTGGATCCGGACCTGCCGCTGCCCAGGTACGCCCACCCCGACGACGCCGGCGCGGACCTGGTGGCCGCCGAGGACGTGGAACTGGCGCCCGGCGAGCGTGCGCTGGTGCGCACCGGGGTGGCGATCGCCCTGCCCCCCGGCTACGTCGGGCTGGTGCACCCGCGCTCGGGGCTGGCCGCGAAGCTCGGGGTGACCGTGCTCAACGCCCCGGGCACGGTCGACGCCGGGTACCGGGGGGAGATCCTCGTCAATCTGATCAACCACGACCCCGAGCGCACCGTGCGCATCGCGCGCGGCGACCGGATCGCCCAGCTCGTGGTGCAGCCGGTGGTCCGGGCAGAGTTCGAGGTGGTGGACGAGCTGCCCGCCTCGTCCCGGGGGGACGGCGGTCACGGGTCGACCGGCGGCCACCAGGCGCTGGCCGGCGGAGCCGCGACGCCGGCCTGACCGGGCCGTACCATGGGCGTCCGAGGGCCCACCGACCAAAATCCGGGGAGGAGACCACAGGTGACCCAGGAGCAGCCGCGGCCCGCGGCGCAGGCGGGACCGGCGGCGCTGCCCAGCTTCGCCGAGCAGATCGCCGTCCAGCTCGGCGGCTGGCGGGGGATGGTGGAGTCGGGTATCCCGATCGCCGGCTTCATCGTCGTCAACATGGTGTGGGACCTCTACCCGGCGCTGGTGGTGTCGGCCGGGATGGCGGTGCTGCTGGCCGTCGTCCGGCTGGCGCAGGGCCGTCCGGTGCGGTACGCGGTCAACGGGCTGCTCGGCATCGCGCTCGGCGCGGTGCTGGCGTGGCGCAGCGGTGAGGCGCGCGACTTCTACCTGCCCGGTATCTGGGTGAGCTACGGCTACGCGGCCGTGATGATCGGCTCGGTCCTGGTGCGCCACCCGCTCGTCGGCTGGATCTGGTCGATCATGTTCCACGGCGGGCGCGCAGACTGGCGTACCGACCGGGTGCTCATGCGCGCCCTGAGCTGGTTGACCCTGCTGTGGGCGGCGGTGTGGGTGGTCAAGGTCACCACCCAGCTGGTGCTGTACCTGGCGGACCTGGAGCACGCCCTCGGGGTGGCGCGGCTGGTACTCGGCACCCCGGTGTTCGCCCTCATGCTCGTGCTGACGATCTGGGTGATGCGCCGGGTGGAGCGGGGACGCGAGCTGTCCCGGACCTCCCCGGAGACCTCCCCGGCGACGCCCTGACGCCCCTCGCGGGCCGGACGCCGGCCGGTCCGGCTGGGCGAAGTGGCACACTCCGGATACGAGCGACACTACCGTAAGTGCTGTCGGTAGCACGGACAGTGAGTCGTCGGCCGTGGGCGGCCGGCCGGACCGGAGTGGGTGACGTGGGGAACAGCGAGGGGGAACGGTGCTCTGGCGGGTGGCGCTGCCGGTCGGCCTCCTCGGGCTGATAGCGGTCCTGACCGCCGTCTACCTGGTGACCGGCCTACGCCTGATCTGGACGCTCATCGGGCTGCTGTCCGTGGCCGCCATGGTGACCGGTGTCCGGCGCCACCGCCCGCCGCGGCCCCTCGGATGGTGGCTGGTGGCCGCCGCCCTGCTGGTGCTCACCGCCGGTGACACCGTCCACTTCGTCCTCACCGAGACGGTGGGGCGGCAGGTGTTCCCCTCCGTGGCCGACGTGGTCTACCTGCTCGGGTTCCTGCCGCTGCTGGCGACCGGGGTGTGGGTGCTGGCCCGCAGCGGGGTGTGGGCCACCGACCGGGTGGGGCTGCTCGACGCCCTGATCATCACCGTCGCACTCGCCCTGCTCGCCTGGACCATCCTGGTCCAGCCGATATTCGGCGAGGAGCGCAGCATCGCCGAGTGGATGCTCCTGCTCGCCTACCCGGCGACCGCGGTCTTCGTGCTCATCACGGTGATCCGGTGGGCGGTGGCGGTCCGGTGGACCCTGGCGGTCGCGCTGCCCACCTTCGGGACGGTGGGCATGCTCCTCGGCGACGCGATCTACGGCTTCGCCCAGGTGCGTGGGGCCTGGATCGGCGGTGGCGCGGCGGCGCTGGGCTGGTTCGCCCTCTACGCCGGCTGGGGGGCGGGCGCCCTGCACCCGTCCATGGCGGCGCTCCGCCTCCCCTGGGACGCCAACCGTGCGGAGGAGATGAGCTTCCGCCGGTTGGCGATGATCGCGATCACCGCGGTCGCCGTGCCGGTGGTCGTGGTCGCGGAGCTGGCCCGTGGGCTCCCGCCCGACCGGCTGGGTATCGGGGTGCTCGGCGTGATGCTGAGCCTGCTGGTGCTCGGTCGGCTGTACGGCGCGATCAACGCCCAGCGTCGAGGGCTCGCCCGGGAACGTGAGCTGTCCCGGCTGGGTTCGGCGCTGGTCGCCGCCACCACCGTCGAGGAGGTGCGGGACGCCGTGGGGAGGGCGGTCACCCGGCTGCTGCCCCACGGTGCCCGGCACCGCACGACGCTGGAGCTGGCGGGTGAAGGCGGCGCGGTCACGGTGGGCGGCGTCGACCGGGCGCCGGTCGAACAGTTCGAGCAGGCGGCGCCCTTCCGTCCACGCCGGCGGACCGTGCGTCGCGTGCCGGCCGGCCGGTCCGCGGTGATCCGGTGGCCGTTGACGCTCTCCGGCCCGGAGCCGCGGGACATCGGTGCCCTGGTGGTGGAGACCGACGCCCGCAACCTGCGCGGCGTGCAGGCGACCATGGAGGTGCTCGCCGCGCAGACCGCGCTCGCGCTGGAGCGGGTCCGGCTGACCGAGCGGATCAACCGGCACGCCAGCGAGGCGTACTTCCGGGCGCTGGTGCAGAACGCCGCCGACGTGATCCTCATCGTCGACGAGGGCGGCAAGGTCCGGTACGCCAGCCCGTCCGCCCGGGCGTTGCTGGGGGAGCTGCCGCGGTCGCTGGAGGACATCGCCCCCCGGCACGACCCGGAGCTCCCGCAGCGGCTGCTGCGGCAGTCCGGCGACCGGCCCGAGCAGACGCTCGTCACCGCCGAGTGGTCGGTGCGGACCCCGGACGGGCGGGAGGTGCACCTGGAGGCGCTCTACCGCGACCTACGGCATGAACCGACGGTCGGCGGGGTGGTGGTCACCCTGCGTGACGTCACCGAGCAGCGACGGCTCCAGCAGGAGCTGACCCACCTGGCGTACCACGACCCGCTCACCGGTCTGCCCAACCGGGCGCTGCTGTACGAGCGGCTCGACTGGGCGCTGGCCCAGGCGACCGCCGACGGTGCACTGGTGGGTGTCCTGCTGGTGGACGTCGACGACCTGAAGTTGATCAACGACACGCTGGGGCACGCCGCCGGCGACGCGATGCTGCGGACGGTCGGCCAGCGGATGTCCGGGGCGGTGGGCCCCGGCGACACCCCGGCCCGGCTCGGTGGCGACGAGTTCGCCGCGCTGATCGAGAGCGCGACCGACCCGGCCGGGGTGGAGCAGATCGCCCAGGACGTGGTGGAGGCGTTCCGGGAGCCGTTCCTCATCGCCGGTCGCGAGGTCCGCGGGTCGGTCAGCGTGGGGGTGGCCACCACCGCCACCGCCGCCGCCACCCGCGACGACCTGCTCCGCCAGGCGGACCTGGCGCTGTACGACGCCAAGAGCGCCGGCAAGGGCACCTGGAGCAGCTACCGCGAGTCGCTGGCACGCCCCGACCGGACGGTCCCGGAACCGGACCGTGACCGTCGCCGCGGTGCCCGGGTGGTCCGCCGCCTCACCTGACAGGCGGCGCGGGCCGTCCGCGGCCACGGCGGACCGGAGGGTCGACGCGTCCCCGGGGGCTAGACTCGTCGACCATGAGCGGCGACGAACCCGGCCGGTGGCGCACCCTGGCGGCCGTCCGTGGTCCCGCGGATCTGCGGACCCTCACCTACGACCAGCTCGCCACCCTCGCGACGGAGATCCGTGACTTCCTGGTGGCCAAGGTGTCCCGAACCGGCGGTCACCTGGGGCCCAACCTCGGCGTCGTGGAACTGACCCTCGCGCTGCACCGGGTCTTCGACTCGCCCCGGGACGTCCTGCTGTTCGACACCGGCCACCAGGCGTACGTCCACAAGATCGTGACGGGCCGGCAGGCCGGGTTCGACCTGCTGCGCCAGCGCGGCGGCCTGTCCGGCTACCCGAGCCGGGCCGAGAGTGAACACGACCACATCGAGAACTCCCACGCCTCCACCGCGCTGTCGTACGCCGACGGGCTGGCCCGCGCGTACGCGCTGCGGGGGGAGCGGCGGCACGTGGTGGCGGTCGTCGGTGACGGCGCGCTCACCGGCGGCATGTGCTGGGAGGCGCTGAACAACATCGCCGCCTCCACCTACCCGGTCGTGATCGTGGTCAACGACAACGGCCGCTCGTACGCGCCCACCATCGGCGGGCTCGCCGACCACCTGGCCACCCTGCGGCTCAACCCCCGCTACGAGCAGCTGCTGGACCTGGTCCGCGACGCGCTGGAGCGGACCCCGCTGGTCGGGCGGCCGCTGTACGAGGTGCTGCACGCGGTCAAGCGGGGGCTCAAGGACGCGGTGGCGCCGCAGGCGCTGTTCGAGGACCTCGGGATCAAGTACGTCGGCCCGGTCGACGGCCACGACCTGCAGGCGCTGGAGTCGGCGCTGCGGCGGGCCAAGGCCTTCGGCGGGCCGGTGATCGTGCACGCGGTGACCCGCAAGGGCTACGGCTACCGGCCGGCCGAGG
>CAZSNW010000111.1:0-8821 GCA_964608245.1 uncultured Micromonosporaceae bacterium | reverse complement strand
GTCGAACCCGGACTTCGACCCCAGCGCCGAGAACCACGGGGTCCAGATGTGCGCCGGCACCAGGTACGCGTCCGGGCTCGACTCCAGTGTGATCTCCAGCAGGTCGCGGGAGTCCAGGCCGAGGATCGGCCGGCCGTCGCTGGCCAGGTTGCCGATACGGGAGAGCGCGGCCACGAACCGGTCGACCGCCTCGAGGTCCGGCAGGAAGATCAGATGGTGCACCTTGCGGGTGCGGCCGTCCCGCTTGTAGATGGTGGAGATCTCCACCGACAGCTGGAACCGGACCGGTTCGGCGGCGGCGAGCCGCGGCGGCAGCCGGCGCCCCACCTCCGCCTCGGTCTCGGGCGCGAGCCGGAACAGCCCGGGTTCGGCCGGGCGCAGCAGCTCGCGTACGTGCTCCCGCCAGGCGGGGTGGGTGATGTCACCGGTGCCGAGGACCGTGATGCCCTTGCGGCGCGCCCACCAGGCGAGGTTCGGCAACTCCAGGTCCCGGCTGCACGCCCGGGAGTACTTCGAGTGGATGTGGAGGTCCGCGACGAACGGTGTGGTTGCGTCGAGGTTGGTGGGCACGCCGCATTCTGGCACGTAGGACACGCGTGTCGCACCCGCCACGCCCGCGGCGTGGCACCCCGGTCACCCCACCGGACTCGTCGGACGGTCAGAGTGCACGCAGCGTGATCAGGGTGACATCGGGAGTGGCGCCCACCCGCATCGGCGGACCCCAGAAGCCGGCGCCGTTGGTGACGTAGACCAGCGTGCCGTCCACCTCGCCGAGTCCCGACACGACCGGCTGCTGCAGGCGTACCAGCAGATGGAAGGGGAAGACCTGGCCGCCGTGGGTGTGACCGGACAGTTGCAGGTCGACCCCGTACGCGGCGGCGTCGTGCACCTGCACCGGCTGGTGGGCGAGCAGCACCACCGGCCGGGTCGGGTCGCGGTCGCCGAGCGCGGCCTCGTAGTCGGGCGGGTCCCCGTACCCGGCGCCGACCCGGTCGTTGACCCCGGCCAGGTCCAACGCGCCGCCCCGGTGGACGATCTCGACCCGTTCGTTGCGCAGCACCCGCAGCCCCAGGTCCCCGGCCGCGTCCAGCCACGCCTCGTGGCCGGTGAAGTACTCGTGGTTGCCGGTGACGGCGTACACCCCGTAGCGCGCCCGCATCCGGGCAAGCGGCTCGGCGTCCCGCCGGATCCGGTCGATCCGGCTCGTCACCATGTCGCCGACCAGGGTCACCAGGTCGGCGTCCAGCCGGTTGACGGTCTCCACCACCTGCGCCAGCTGGGCCCCGCCGTACAGCGGTCCGAGGTGGATGTCGGCCACCACCGCCACCCGCAGCCCGTCGGCGCGCGGGTCCAACCGGCGCAGCGGCACCTCCAGCCGTCGGACCACCGGCGGACGGTACGCGGTGGCCAACCCGCCACCGGTGGCCGCGACGGTAACCAGCCCGGCGGTGACGGCGGCGGCCCGGCGCAGCAGGACGCGTCGGGGCAGGCGGTCGCCGACCGGCGGGTCGGCCGGGCCGGACGGGGACGCGGTCCCGCCGTCAGCCGGCGGGGTGTCGGCCGGCGGCGCCGGCCGGGACGGGACGGGCGACACGTCGGCGGAGGACCCGGCGGCTGCGGAGACTGTGGCTGCGACCGCCGCGGTTGTCCGGTCGACCTGTCCGCCGCGGCCGGCGGCCCGCCGCGCCCGCCGCCGGTCCGCCACCCGCAGGCCCAGGCCGGCCAGCAGCACCGGCAGCTCGAGCGCGAGCAGGGTGACGAGCAGGTAGAACATCACCCCTAGCCACACGAGGCCCGGCCAGGCGACGACCCGCTCCCACGTCTGCGGCAACCGGTCGCCGATCGCCAGCGCGGCCACGGTGGAGGCGGCCAGCAGCGGCAGCGCGTAGCCCACCACCCGGCGGAGCGTGCGCCCGGCTCCGGTGGACACCACCAGTCGCCGCCACAGGTAGAGGTGGATGAGCGTCAGGACGGTCAGGACCACGAGCACGAACACCACAGCCTCCACCCCGGCGACGCTAGCCGCATCCCGATACGGCCGCTACGGTCGGTCCATGACACGCCGCCCGCCGGGGACCGACCCGACGCCGGACAGCCTCCGGCCCGGTCAGGACCGGGCCGGCCTGGTCGACCGGCACCCCCGGCCCGGCCCCGCCAAAGCCGGCCTGCTCGACCGGTACGGCCGGGTCGCCACCGACCTGCGGGTCTCGCTCACCGACCGGTGCAACCTGCGGTGCGCGTACTGCATGCCCCCGGAAGGGCTGCCGTGGCTGCCGGCGCCGACCGTGCTCACCGACGACGAGGTGGTACGGCTGCTGCGGGTGGCGGTGGAGCGGCTCGGCGTCACCGAGATCCGGTTCACCGGTGGCGAGCCGCTGCTGCGTCCGGGACTGATCCGCATCGTGGCGGCCGCGGCCGCGCTCACCCCCCGGCCGATCCTGTCGCTGACCACCAACGGCATCGGACTGGACCGGTTGGCCGGGCGGCTGCGCGACGCCGGGCTGGACCGGGTCAACGTCTCGCTGGACACGCTCGACCCGGAGCGGTTCGCCCGCCTCACCCACCGGCGGCGGCTGGCCGACGTGCTCGCCGGGATCGACGCCGCCGCGGCGGCCGGCCTCGCCCCGGTCAAGCTCAACGCGGTCCTGGTCCGCGGGCTCAACGACGACGAGGCGCCCTCGCTGCTGCGGTACGCGCTGGAGCGCGGGTTCGAGCTGCGGTTCATCGAGCAGATGCCGCTGGACGCGCAGCGCGCCTGGGACCGCGGCCGGATGGTCACCGCCGACGAGATCCTCGCCCGGCTCGCTGAGGTGTTCACGCTGCTGCCCGACCCGGCCGAGCGCGGCTCGGCACCGGCGGAGACCTGGCTGGTGGCCGGCTGGACCGGGCCGGACGGCCGGCCCGCCCGGGTGGGGGTGATCGGCAGCGTGACCCGGCCGTTCTGCGGCGCCTGCGACCGCACCCGGCTCACCGCCGACGGCCAGGTGCGCAACTGCCTGTTCGCCCGCACCGAGTACGACCTGCGGACCCCGCTGCGGTCCGGCGCCTGCGACGAGGAGCTGGCGCAACGCTGGCGGGAGGCGATGTGGGGGAAGCCGGCCGGGCACGGCATCGACGACCCGACGTTCCTGCAACCGGCCCGTCCGATGTCGGCGATCGGCGGGTGAGCCGCCGCGTGGAACGCAGGCGGCACCCGGAGCGCTTACCGGTAAGAAGGGGCACAAGGGGGCGGCGGACAGGCGTACAGGGAAGGTGGAGACGGTGGACGGGGTACGCGACGAGCCGGGCACCCTGACCGTGCGGTACTTCGCAGGTGCGCGGGCGGCGGCCGGCACGGCCACCGAGAGGTTGCCCGCCGGCGGCACCCTGGGCGAGCTCACCGAGACGCTGGCGAAGCGGCACGGCGAGCGGCTGGCGAGGGTGCTGGAGGTGGCGAGCTTCCTCGTCGACGGGGTGGTGTGCCGGGACCGGGGCCGCCGGCTGCCGCCGGGTGCGGTGGTGGACGTGCTGCCACCGTTCGCCGGCGGCTGACGCCGCCGGCGAACGGTCAGGCGGCGCGCAGCGCGGCGGTGGCGGCCTCCACCACCGCGTCCCGCCACGCCGCCCCGAACAGCGCGGTGTGCACGAGCAGCAGGTGCAGCCGGTGCACGGGCTGACGCTCCCGCCACCCGTCGGAGAGCGGCCACGCCTCCTGGTAGGCGGCGAGGATCCGGTCCAGGTGGGGCGCGCCGCCGAACAGACCGAGGGTGGCCAGGTCGGTCTCCCGGTGACCGCCGTGCGCGGCCGGGTCCACCAGCCACACCCGGTCGGTGGTCCACAGCAGGTTGCCGGGCCACAGGTCACCGTGGATCCGGGCGGGTGGCTCGTCCCCGCCGAGGCGGTCGAGCCGGGAGATCACCGTCTCCACCAGAGCGACGTCGGCCGCGGTCAGCGCGCCCCGGTCGGCGCTCGTCCGCAGGTGCGGGGCGAGCCGGTGCGCGCCGAACCAGTCGGCCCACGGCCCGGGGTGGGGGGTGTTGTCCTGCGGCAGCCGGCCGATGAACCCCGGCCAGGGTGCGCCGAACGCCTCCGCCCCGGCCCGGTGGAGCGCGGCGAGTTCGCGGCCGAACCGTTCGGCCGCGGCCGCCGACGGCCGTCCCGGCTCCACCCACACCAGGGCGAGCATCTCGGGCAGGTCCGCCACCACCTCGGGCACCGGCACCGCCCCGGCCTCCGCCAGCCACCGCAGCCCGGCCGCCTCCGCGGCGAAGAAGCCGTCGGGCAACGGGCCCGGCCCCCGCCAGGTCTTGGCGAACAGGGAGGTGCCGTCGTCGAGGGTGAGCCGGGAGGCGGCGCAGATGTCGCCGCCGGGGACCGGGGTCTCCCGGATCCGCTGGTGGTGCAGCAGCACCGGCAGCCGGTGCGGGTGCGTGCGCAGCTCGTCCAGGTCCACGCGGCCACCGTAGCCGTCGGCCCACGGGCCGTGGTGCGGTGGGAGGATACGGGGCATGAACGTGTCGGTTCGTCCCTACCGACCCACGGACCATCGCGCCGGCCGGGCACTGTGGGCGGAGTTCATCGAGACCAAGCGGGAGCTGTACGGCGAGCCTGGTGGACACGGTGACCCGGGCGCCGGGTTCGAGGAGTACCTGACCCAGCTGAACCTGACCGGCATGTGGGTGGCCGAGCACCCGGAGGACGGCGTGATCGGCCTGGTCGGGCTGCTGCTGTCCGGCCGCGCCGGTGAGGTGAACCCGGTGGTGGTGACCGAGCGCTACCGTGGGCAGGGGGTCGGCCGGGCGCTGCTCGCCCACGTGGCCGAGGAGGCCCGCCGGCGCGGGCTGCGGCAGCTCGCGGTGGTGCCGGACAGCCGTAACGTGGCGGCGTTCCGCTGCCTGCACGCGGCCGGATACGACCGGATGGCGGCGGTCCGGCTGACCCTGGACCTCACCGGCGCCTCCAGCACCGGCGAGCAGATGACCGTCCACGGTCTTTCGTTCCGCTACTGACCCGACTCCCTTTTCGTGTTCGTCGGCACGTCGGCGCCGATTTCCGGCGCAACTGCGCCGAAGTTGTCCGGTCACGGCGTCGTTCGCGGGCAACGTCGCCGCAGTTGCGACAGAAGACGGTCGTCAGGACACCGGCGCGGTGGAGAGAAGACGCCCGGTGCCGGTGTAGGCGTTCATGGTCGCCCCGCGCAGGAACCCGACCAGCGTCATGCCCGCCTGCTCGGCGAGCTCCACGGCCAGCGTGCTCGGGGCGGAGACCGCGGCCATCACCGGGACGCCGGCCATCCAGGCCTTCTGCACCAGTTCGAACCCGGCCCGGCCGGAGACCAGCAGCAGGTGACCGGACAGCGGCAGCCGGCCGGCGCGGAGCGCCCAGCCGATCACCTTGTCCACCGCGTTGTGCCGGCCCACGTCCTCGCGCAGCACCACCAGCTCGCCGTCGGCGGTGAACAGGCCGGCCGCGTGCAACCCGCCGGTCTGGGCGAACAGCCGCTGGCCCGCCCGCAGCCGGTCGGGCAGGGTGGCGAGCACCGCCGGCGACACCCGCACCGGGTCGTCGGCCACCGTGAACCGCGCGCGGGTGCGGACGGTGTCGATGCTGGTCTTGCCGCAGATCCCGCAGGCGCTGGTGGTGACGAAGTGCCGGTGGAGGCCGTCGGGCGGCGGCACGTGCGGGGCCAGGGTCACCTCGACGACGTTGGCGGCGTGGGGCTCGTCGTCCGCTTCGTCGGCCGGGCCGACGTCGACCGGTCCGCCGTCGACCGCGCCGCCGCCGACCGGGTCGCGCACGGTCGGCTGGCGTGGCGCGAGGTCCCGGTCGCCCGTGCACAACCGGGCGGCCACCACGTCGGCCGGGCCGCCGATGACGCCTTCGGTGAACAGGAACCCCAACGCCAGGTCGAGGTCGTCGCCGGGCGTACGCATGGTGACGGTCAACGGTCGGGTACGCCCGTCGACGCCCCGCAACCGGATCTCCAGCGGCTCCTCGACCACCAGGGTGTCCGACCGTAGCGGTGCGGCCCGACCGTCCGCGTCGAGCCGTACCACCCGGTGTCGCCGGCTCCGTCCACCCATCTGTCCATCGTACGGTGACGATGGGACGGTGAGCCCGGTCACTGACCGGGGCCGAGGGTGGCCAAGCTGTCGGAGCGGGGGAGCAGAGTGGGTGCCGTGAGCGCCGTCGTCGACACCACCCCCGCCGGGCGCCGGCTCGGGTTCCTGCCCGGGTTCGTGCTGCTCGCCGCGATCTGGGGGTCCAGTTTCCTGTTCATCAAGGTCGGCATCCGCGAGCTGCACCCGCTCTACGTGACGCTGGGCCGGGTGGCGCTCGGCATGGTGACCCTCCTGGTCATCCTGATGGTGATGCGCGAGCGGCTGCCCCGGGACCTGCGGTTGTGGGGGCACCTGACGGTGCTCGGGGTGGTGGGGGTGGCGGTCCCGTTCACCCTGTTCGGCTACGGGGAGCAGCACATCCCCTCGCTGCTCGCCGGGATCTGGAACGCGACCACCCCGCTTGTCGCGATGCCGCTGGCGACCCTGGTGTTCCGCACCGAGCGGCTGACCCTCCGCGGGGTGGTGGGGATCGTCACCGGGTTCGTCGGGGTGCTCGTGGTCCTGGGCGTGTGGCAGCCGGTCGACGGCGGGTCGCTGGCCGGCCAGCTCATGTGCTTCGGCGCCGCCGCCTGCTACGGCGTGGCCATCCCCTACCAGCGGCGGTTCATCGCCGACCACCCGGCCTCCACCCTGTCCCTGACCGCCGCGCAACTGGTCGCCGCCACGGCGCTGCTCGCGGTGGTGGCGCCCGTGGTGGCCGGGCCGCCGCCGGTGGTGACCTCGTTGTCGCCGGAGGTCGTCGCCAGTGTGGCCGCGCTGGGCGCGCTCGGCACCGGCATCGCGTTCGTCATCCACCTGCGCAACAACCGGATCGCCGGCGCCACCGTGGCGTCGATGGTCACCTACCTGATCCCGGTGTTCGCGGTGCTCGTCGGGGTGGTCGTGCTGGGGGAGGGCGTGACCTGGCACCAGCCGGTGGGCGCGGTGGTGGTCCTGCTGGGGGTGTCGGTCGCCCAGGGCTACCGGCCGCGGCTGCGGCGACGGGTACGCCGGCCGGCGGAGGAGCCGGTGACCACGGCCGCCGGCTGAGCCCGACCGCCACCGGGACCCGGCGGCGGTCGGAGTCAGCGGCGGTGGCCCGCCGCCCACGCCAGGAGCTTCTCGGCCGACCAGGTGTTCACCACCCGCTGCGGCTCCACTCCGCACTCGGCCGCCCGCCGGCAGCCGTGCCGGACCCATTCCAGTTGGTCAGGCGCGTGGGCGTCGCTGTCGATTGCGAACAGGCAGCCGGCCGCGACCGCCCGGCGCAGCAGCGGACGCGGCGGGTCGAGCCGGTCCGGCCGTGAGTTGATCTCGACCGCCTTGCCGTACGCGGCGCAGGCGGCGAACACGGTGTCGGCGTCGAACTCGCTGGGCGGCCGCAGGCGGCCGCGCCGGTGCGCCCGGTCGGAGGCGCCGGCGCCGGACGTCGGGAGCTTGCGCCCGGTGCAGTGGCCGAGGATGTCCACCAGCGGGTTCTCCACCGCGCGCAGCATCCGCCGGGTCATCCGGGGCTCCGGGTCCCGCAGCCCACTGTGGACCGACGCGACGACGACGTCGAGCCGCTCGAGCAGCTCGGGCTCCTGGTCCAGGGTTCCGTCGGGGAGGATGTCCACCTCGATGCCGGTGAGGATCCGGAACCCCTCCGGCAGGCCGGCGTTGATCCGTTCCACGTACGCCAGCTGCCGCCGCAGCGCCGCCGCGCTCAGCCCACGCGCCACCGTGAGCCGGGGCGAATGGTCGGTGAGCACGACGTACTCGTGCCCGAGTTCGACCGCGGCCAGCGCCATCTCCTCGATCGGCGCGGCAGCGTCGGACCAGTCGGAGTGCAGGTGACAGTCGCCGCGCAGGGCCGCCCGCAGCGCCGCGGCCGCCTCCCCGGTGTCCAGGCCCGCCCCGTCGGCCGACCGGCGCAGGTCGGCGACCGGCTCGTGCCCGGTGCCCACCTACCCGAGCCTAGGCGTCTGGGGCACCGGCCGCCGGCCGACGACGGAGGCCGCGGTAGCGTCCGTGTCATGCGCACGATCGACTGGGTCGACGGTGCGGTCGAGATCGTCGACCAACGCCGGCTGCCGGGCGAGCTGGTGCGGCTGCGGCTTGCGACCGTGGCCGAGCTGGTGGAGGCGATCTCCTCCCTGGCGGTACGCGGCGCGCCGGCGCTCGGGGTGGCCGGCGGGTTCGGGGTGGTGCTGGCCTGCCGCGAGCACCCGGACGACCCGGAGGCCCGGGACCGCGCGGTCCGCACGGTCGCGCAGGCGCGCCCCACGGCGGTGAACCTCGCCGCGGCGACGGCCCGGGTGGCGGCCCGGCTGCCGGAGGGGCCGGAGGCGGTGCTCGCCGAGGCGCTGGCGGTGCGGGACGAGGAGGCGGCGGCCGCGGCGGCGATGGCCACCCGCGGAGCGGACCTGGTCGCCCGCCTGTGCGGGACGGCGGTACGGGTGCTGACCCACTGCAACACCGGCGGCCTGGCCACGGTGGAGATCGGCACCGCCCTCGGCGTGGTCACCGAACTGCACCGCCGGGGGCGTCTCGCCGGGGTGGTGGCGAGCGAGACCCGGCCGCTGCTGCAGGGCGCCCGGCTGACCGCCTGGGAGCTGGCGCAGGCCGGGGTGCCCTACCGGCTGGCGGTCGACGGTGCCGGCCCGTTCCTCATGGCGCGGGGCGAGGTCGACGTGGTGCTGGTGGGCGCCGACCGCATCTGCACCAACGGCGACGTGGTCAACAAGATCGGCACGTACGCG
>CAZSNW010000110.1:0-8841 GCA_964608245.1 uncultured Micromonosporaceae bacterium | reverse complement strand
GCTCGCACGCACCGCAGTCGACGCACTCGTCGGGGTGGATGTAGAGCATCCGGTTGCCCTCGTAGATGCAGTCGACCGGACACTCCTCGACACAGGCCCGGTCGAGGACGTCGACACACGGCTCAGCGATGATGTAGGTCACTGGTCGTCCTTCCGACGCGCGTTACCACGGTCACGCGGCACCGTCCAGCCTAGCGGTCCGGTGTCGACCGGAAGGACACGGCCAGGCTTCCCGGTCCGTACGCCGCGGCGACCGCCCGGTTCGTGACAGGAGCGTACGCGCGCATGCTGGGTCCGCAGGACGTGGGTCGACGGGTGGTGGTACGCCACCGGGTCGACCTGCCCGACGACAACCGCCCCCACTTCACCGACGCGCTCGGCGAGCTGGTCGAACTCACCGGCACCACGCTGACCGTGGCCACCCGTTCCGGCCCGGTCACGGTGGAGCGCTCCCGGGTGGTGGCGGCCCGCCGGGTGCCGCCGCCTCCGCCGAACCCGCGGAGGGTCACCGCGTTGGAGCAGGCCGCCGCCGACGCGTGGCCGGCGCCCGAGCAGACGTGGCTGGGCCGGTGGTTGCTGCGGGCGGCCGGCGGGTTCAGCGGCCGGGCCAACTCCGCACTGATCCTCGGCGACCCGGGGATGCGGCTTCCGGCAGCGGTGGAGGAGATCACCCGGTGGTACGCCGACCGGGGCCTCCCGTTGCGGGTGCAGGCGCCGCTGCCGACCGGGCGACGCGTCGAGCCGCTGCTGGAGGCCGCGGGCTGGCGCCGGGGTCCGGTGATGCTCGTGCAGACCGCGCCCCTGGAGACGCTGGCCGACCGGCTGGCGCCGGCGGACGAGGTGGCGCTCCTCCCGGAGCCGGACGGCGGGTGGCTCGCGGTGGCCGCCCGGCTCCACGCGCCGGCCGGGCCGCCTGCCCCGCTGCCGCCGGAGGCGATGTTCGTGCTCACCGCCGGCGGCCGGCTGCCGGTACGCTTCGCCGCCGTCCACGACCCGCACGGCACCCTGGTCGCCGCCGGCCGTGGGGTGGTCAGCGACGCCTGGCTTCACCTGTCACGGATCACCGTCCACCCGGAGCACCGCCGCCGCGGCCTGGCCCGCCGGGTGATGGCGGCCCTGGTGGGGTGGGCCCGGACCGAGGGCGCCACCGGGGCGCTGTTGCACGTGGAGGACGACAACGAGGCCGCGCTGGCGCTGTACGCGCGGCTCGGCTTCACCACCCACCACACCTGCCACCTGTGGGCCGGCCCACCCCCGCGTACCTAGAGACGCGGCCTCTACATTGCGGGGACGCGGCGGCGCGTACCCGGTGGCGCCGTCAGCGGTGGGCGGGGCGCCGCGCCGGCCTGGACAGCCGCGCCTGCGCGAAGTTGCGCAGCTCCCGTGAACGGCGGTCCCGACCGAGCGCGATCATCGCCAGCGCGCCGACCAGGGCGCCACCGCCGACGATCCCGACGAACACGACCAGCTCGATGATCACCATGCTGATGCCGCCCTCGAACCGAGGCGGCGCGCTCACGAACGGTCCGACGAGGACGACGAGCAGGGCGGCGGTGCCGACCGACGCCAGCACGTCGGCCGCCACCACCCCGGTGTGCCGCCGGTGGATCCCGACGGCGGTGACCACCGCCGTCACCAGCACCACGGTGGCCCACCCGACCCAGCTCAACCGGTCCTGGGCGGCCACGTCGGCGGACGTCTCGTCACCGATCACCAGTCGGCCGATCAACCGGTACACCACGTTGATGGCGAACAGCGCGCCGGCCAGAGCTGCGATGCGCCACCGCCTGTCCATCACACCTCCCCACCGCCGACACCGTCGGACGGGTCGTCAGTCGCGCGGTTTCTCGCCGCAGATGAAGTTCGGCTGGGCGTCGTAACGCCAGGTGAACCGCTCCCGCTTGACTTCTATACCGTCCTTGTAGAAGACGCGCCAGGCGTCCTGGGTGAACCCCTCGATGCCGTTGGTCGCGATGCACGTCGGCCCCGGCTCGATGTAGCGGGTGGGCGGCTGCACGACGTCCCGGCGCGGACCCCACTCCGTGGTGATCTTGTCCCACACCTTCGTGCCCCACAGGGTCACCGTGACCGAGCCGTCGGTGTACGAGGTGTCGATCAGGATCCCGTACGGGGTGTCGTTGCGGAACTTCATGTCCAGCGTCGGGTAGTAGATCGTCGCCTCGATCACCGGCGGGTAGCGCGAGTAGTAGTACGAGTGGGGCCAGTGCTCGACGTCCTCCAGCCCGGCGTAATAGGCGGCGTTGAAC
Organism: uncultured Micromonosporaceae bacterium; assembly: GCA_964608245.1. Classification (GTDB taxonomy): domain Bacteria; phylum Actinomycetota; class Actinomycetes; order Mycobacteriales; family Micromonosporaceae; genus Natronosporangium. Next base: position 6,574 of record CAZSNW010000110.1, on the reverse strand, counting down.
AGGGTGGTGGTGAACTGGGAGATCCCGCCGCCGACCCCCGGCTGCAACCGCCCTTCGAGGATCACCGGCGCGTCGACGAAGCCCTGCTCGTAGCCGCGCGGTCCGGTGTACCCGTTGAGGGAGAAGATCTCGCCCGGCCGCACGATCGCGCCGTCGACCATCTGCGCCACCCGGATGATGTTGTGGTTGCGCGGCACGCCCGGGCCACCGTCGAAGTAGGTGGTGAAGGTCGAGACCTCCTCCACGATGCCGAGCTCTTCCAGCTCGGCCCGGGTGACCTCGGCGGGCTGGTCGACCATGACGGCCTCCACCTGCCGTTCGCCCGGCGGCTGGGGCAGCACGGCCAGCAGCGCGTCGGCGAGCCGGGCGACGTCGACCAGCCGTCCGGGGCGGTCGTTGACCAGCCGCGGGGAGGGCCCGTCGGTGCGGAAGTGGGCGTCGACCGGCTGGGTCTCCACGTCGGCCAGCTGGTCGGCCAGGCCCTCCCGCAGATCCTCCGGGTCGACCGCGGGGACGATCTCGCCCCGGCTGTCCGCGGTGAGGTCGAGGCTGTCGGCGATCACCTCCGGCGGGATGGTGAGCCGGTCGCCGTCGGTGGTCACCGCGGTCACCGGCGCGGCCACCGCCGGCCGGGCCAGCTCGGCGAGCAGCCGGTCGACGTCCTCGGCCGTGGTGACCGGTACGAGGTCCACCAGTGGCACGGTGACCACCGGCGGCTCCACCCAGCCGTCGCCCGGCGGCGGGGGCGGCGGCCAGCTCTTCGTCAGCGCGGCCGCGGCGACCGCCGGGTCGACCCCCAGGCCGGGTTCGGGGTAGGTCGGCACCGGGGTCAGGCCCTCGAACCGGATCTCCGGCATGGTCATCGCGTGGCCGACCCGCTCAGCGGTCTCCCGTAGCGCCTCGTAGAGCCGCTCCTGGTCGACCGTGACCACCGGCCGGACGTCCCGGCCGCCGAACAGCGCCGACCAGCGGCTCCCCCGGGCGGCGCGGTCCACCGTGGCCGGCACGTCGACCGCCAGGCCCACCGCCTCCGGTGACACGGTCGTGGTCTCGTCCCCGATCCGCACCGTCACCGGCGCCGCCAGCTCGTCCGACCGCTGGGCGAGCCCGGCGGTGAGCACCTGCTGCGCCTCCGCCCGGTCCAGTCCGCCGATGTCGATCCCCAGCACGGTGGTGCCCCGCGGGATGTCACCGGTGTACGCGTACACCACCGCGCCGCCCAGCGAGGTCAGCAGCAGGGCGACCCCGAGGGCGGCCACGATCACAGTGGCGCGGCCGGGGAGACGCAGGGTTCGCACGGCCTCCCATGGTATGCCGCGGAACCCATCCCGCCACCTCTGCGAACTCACCCGTGGCGTGCTCTCCGCCACTGTCCGTGCGCCGCGTGACGCCCCGGTGACCGCGGCGTCACGCCCCGACCGCGGCGTCACGCCCCGGGTGACGGTCGCGTCACGCCCCGACCGCCGGGCACGCCGGGTGACCGGCCGGGGCGGCCGACGGGCCGGCCGCCGGTGACCGCCAGCGTCACCCCGACCACCAGCACCGCGGTGCCGGCGAACAGGGTGACCGCGGCCAGCGCGTCATCCGGCATGAGCAGCCGGTCGCCGGAGGCGCTGGGCACGGTGGAGGTGACCGCGGCCGGCCCCGCCATGGCGAGCCAGCCGGCGAAGGGCAGCAGCACCGCCCACCGGCTGCCGACCACCCGGGGCGCGTACCACAGCAGCAGCAGCGCGCCGCCGACCGCGAGGGCCACCGCCGCCGGGACGCGCACCGTGCTCGCCCCGACCTCCACCCGCCAGGGCACGAGCAGCAGCGCGTACAGCCCCAGCAGCAGCCCACCGGCGAGCGACACCGCCCCGCCGACCACCGCCAGGGCCAGCTCCCCCACCCGCCGGAGGGCGTCCCCCGCCCGCCGGTCAGCGGGTTCGGCGACCGAGGGGCGGTCGGTGCTCACCCGACCTCCGGCAGTCCGGCGAACAGGTCCGACTCCCAGCCGTGCGGCCCGTCTCCCGGGCCCCGCTTGCCGGCGGCGAGCAGGTAGAACTCCTGGGCGAGGTAGCCGTCCCCCCACTCCCCGGCGAGCACCCGCAGCCACGAGTTGGGCGGGATCTGGGTGGCGTGGGCGTCGATCGCGGCCCGCTTGGCCGCCAGGCTCTCCGGGGCGTGGATCCTCGTCGTGACCTGCTCGTCGGGGACGACGAACGGCAGCTGGTCCACGTCGGTCATCCCGGCGAACGGATTGGGGTCGGCGTCGCGGAACCGGTCGATCCCCTCGCTGATCACCGACTTCGGCATCGCCGTCCAGTAGACCTTGGCCGGCGCGTCGTCACCGGCCAGTTCCACGGCCCGCATCGCCACCCGGTGCGCCTGGATGTGGTCAGGGTGTCCGTAGATCCCGTTGGGGTCGTAGGTGACCAGCACCCGCGGGCGTACCTCGCGGATGATCTCGACCAGGTACGCCGCGGCCTCGTCCACGTCCGCCCGCCAGAAGCAGCGCGGGTGGTCGTTGGCCGGGGTGCCCATCATGCCGGAGTCCCGGTAGCGCCCGGCGCCGCCGAGGAACCGGTGGTCGGTCACCCCGAGCGCGGCGCACGCGGCGGCCAGCTCCGCGATCCGGTAGCCGCCGAGCTGGTCGGCGCGGTCGGCGGCGAGCCCGGCCAGCTCGGGCACGTGGATCTCGCCCTCCTCGCCGAGGGTGCAGGTCACCAGGGTCACCGGCACGCCGGCGGCGGCGTAGTGGGCCATGGTGGCGCCGGTGGCGATCGTCTCGTCGTCCGGATGGGCGTGGACGAGCAGGAGTCCGTGCACGAAGCCACTCTAGTGGCCCGAGTCCGGCGCGATCCGGGCGAACCGGTCGCAGAGCGTCGGTCGGACGGGCACCATCGGGAGATGTGAAGCCCACAGTCCAGCGCCCCGACGGCTCGCCCATCCACCTCCGTGTCGCCGGTGACGGCGGCCGGGTGGCGTTCCTCGCCGGCATCCCGCAGCGCCCCGGGAACGGGCTGTGGGTGCACGACGTCGCCACCGGCGTCACCCGCCCGGTGGCCGACCCGAACGAGCTGGTCGACGAGGTCGACCAGGGGATCCGACGGTACGCGCTGGACGCTGCGGCGGATCTCGCGGCGTTCCCGCTGCACGGCCGGCTGTTCGTGGTGGACCTCGTGGCCGGCGGGGTGCGGGAGCTGTCCACCTCCGGCCCGGTGGCCGACCCGCGGCCGGACCCGACCGGCCGGTGGGTCGGCTACCTGGCCCGCGGGTCGCTGCTGGTCCGGCGTACCGATCCGGCCGAGGACGAGGAGACGCTGCTGGCCGGGGAGCCGGACCCGGCCGACGGCGGCCAGCCGTACGTCACGTGGGGCCGGCCCGGCTGGTGGTGGTCGCCGGACGGCGCCACGGTGCTCGCCGCCCGCATGGACGTCCGGCCGCCCGCACCCCGGGTCAGCCTGCACCTGCTCGACCTGGACGGCGGCTGGGTGGACGTGCACTGGGACCGGGAGACCTACCCGCTGCTGGCCAGTGTGGACTGGTCGGAGCACGGCAACCCGGTGATCGCGGTGCTGCGCCGCTCCCAGCAGCACGGCCTCGTGCTCGCCGTCGACCCGCGGACCGGCGAGACGCAGGTGCACGCCGAGCTGGCCGACCCCCGGTGGGTACGCCCGGTGCCGGGCACTCCGAGGCACCTGCCCGACGGTCGGGTGCTGGTCGGCGGTGAGCTGGCGCACGACGGGTACGACGCGCGTTGCCTGTTCGCCGACGGCACCCTGCTCACCCCGCCGGCGCTCTACGTGCGCCGGGTGGTGGGCCGGCTGCCCGGCAGCCAAGAGATATTGGTGGAGGCGAGCGCCGGCGAGCCGGCCGAGCAGCACCTGTTCCGGGTCAACACCTCGGTCGCCAGCGCCGGGATCAACGCGCACCGGATCACCACCGTGCCCGGTTGGCACCGTGCGGAGCTGGGCGGCGACACGATCGTCATCGGTAGCGAGACGCTCGACCACACCGGCGTGCGCTGGAGCGTGTGGCGGGGCGGGGTGCACGTGGGCGACCTGGACACCGGTGGCGCCGGCGGCGGCCGCGACGTCGGCGCGCCCCGTCCGTTGCTGCAGCGGGTCACCGACCGGCGGCTGCCCACCGGGGTGCTCTACCCGGAGGGACACGTGGCCGGCCGCCGGCTGCCGGTGCTGCTCGACCTGGGGCCGGGTCTGGTGCAGGGGGTCCGGGCGGCCCGGGCGCCGTGGCTCTCCGGCCAGCGCTGGGCCGACGAGGGCTTCGCGGTGGTGGTCGTCGACCACCGGGGCACGCCCGGGGTGACCCCCTCGTTCGAGAAGGTGATCCACCGCCGGTTGGCGGACGTCGCCCTGACGGACCTGGTGGAGGCGCTGGCTGCGCTGTCGGGCAAGCACGCCGACCTGGACCTGGAGCGGGTGGTGGTCCGCGGTACCGGGCTCGGCGGTTGGCTCGCGGCCCTGGCGGCGCTGCGCCGGCCGGACCGCTTCCGGTGCGCGGTGGCCGAGTCGCCGCTGGTGGAGTGGGAGCGGGCCGAGCCGGCGCTGGCCGAGCGGTACCTGGGACGGCCGGAGGACGGTCCGGAGGTCTACCAGCACCACTCGCTGCTGGCGGCGGCCGCGGAGCCGGTCGACGGCGGTCCGGTCAGCACGCTGCTGCTGGTGCCGGGGAAGCGGACCCGACAAGCGGTGCAGACACTGGCGGAGACCCTGCGCGCGGCGGGCCGGCCGGTGCAGGTGGTGCCGGCGGAGCCGCCGGAGCAGCTGCACCCCCGCCTGTGTGCCCTGGTGCGTGAGCACCTCCGCGGCGGCTGACGTCCGACGCTGCGACCCGACCCGGGGCGGTGTTCCTCCGCCCCGAGGCATGACCTATCAGGATGGTTGACCTATCAGGACAGTCCAGACCCGTCAGGACTGTCGGGCATGTCCTCCGTATGGACCATTGCCGCCGCAATAGGAAAATTTTGCTGTATCCCGCATCACACCGCGGAGGTACTCCGACTTCGACGGAGCTTTCGTCGACGATTTAGGATGGTCGGGTACCCGGTTGAGTACCCACACCCTGGGCGGGGCAGGGCGAGGTTCCGTCAATTCGTTGGGAGTGCCGATGGCGGTCGCCGCTGACCACGACCCTGAACCTTCCCGGCGCCCTGTCACCTCCCCGTCGATTTCCGCCACGTCGTGGCTCTTCACAGGACAGTGGCGTGTGAACGGCCCGAGTGGCACGGAGCTGCCCGCATGACCGACCAGATGACCGATCTTTCGCGCCGACGACTGGCGAGCCTCCTCGCATCCCGGCACAGGACTTCCGAGGTAGCGGAAATTCCGGTTCGTCCCGACCCGTCGGCGCCGGTGCCGTTGACGCCGATCCAGCGCCGGCTGTGGTTCCTGTGGCAACTGGAGCCGGACAGCCTCGCGTACCTCATGCCGTGGGTGGTGCGCCTGCGGGGAGCGGTGGACGGGAACGCGCTCACCGGCGCGGTGCGGGACCTGGTCGAGCGGCACGAGGTGCTGCGGACCGTGGTGGTCGACCACGACGGGGAACCGGCGGCGGTGGCCGCCCCCGTCGACCGGGTGCCGTTCGAGACCGTGGACCTGAACGGTGACGAGGCCGCGCTGGAACGCCGGCTGCGGCAGGAACTGCGACCGTTCGCCCTCGACCGTGAGCCGGCGGTCCGGGTGCTGCTGGTACGCATGGCCGACGACGACTGGGTACTCGCGATGACGGTGCACCACGTCGCCAGCGACGGCCGCTCCCAGGAGCTGCTGCTGCAGGACCTGGCCGACCTCTACGCCGCCAGGTTGGGGCTGCGGCCGACGCCGCCGCGGCCGCGGCAGTTCGCCGACGTGGCCGCCTGGCTGCACCAGCAGCGCGACGAGAAGGTCGAGGAGGCCCAGCTGACGTGGTGGGAAGAGCAGCTCGCCGGCGTACCGGCGGTGCTGGAGCTGCCCACCGACCGACCCCGGCCTGCGCAGCCGACCTGGGCGTCCAAGGTGCTGCCGCTGGAGTTGCCAGCGGACCTGGACGCCGCGGTACGCCGGGTCGCCGCCGACACCGGGACCACCCCCTACGTGGTGCTCATGGCCGGCATGCACGTGCTGCTGTCACGGCTGGCGGGCACCGACGACGTGGTGGTGGGCATGCCGGAGGCGGGCCGGCGCCGGGTGGAGACCGAGACGGTGGTCGGCTGCTTCCTCAACACCCTGGTCGTCCGCTCCCATCTGGACGGCGACCCGTCCGTGCGGGAGCTGCTGCACCGGGTACGCACCCGCGTGGTGGACGCGATGAACCACGCGGACGTGCCGTTCGAGCGGGTGGTGCAGCAGGTGGCCCCGGAGCGCAGCATCGGCGTCACCCCGCTGTACCAGGTGCAGCTCAACGTCTTCGCCGAGACGTCGGCGCCCCGGTTCCCGGGGCTCGTCGTGGAGACTGACTACGCCGATCTCGGGTGGGCGAAGTTCGACCTGGCGTTCACGCTGGTCGACCGGGGCACCGACCGGGCGTTCCGCGGAACCCTGGAGTACCGGACGGAGTTGTTCGACCCGTCGGGTGCGCAGCGCCTGGTCGACTG
>CAZSNW010000109.1:0-8891 GCA_964608245.1 uncultured Micromonosporaceae bacterium | reverse complement strand
CCACGTAGTTCGCGAACGCGAACACGATCGGCGTCGCGAACATCAGCAGCATGATGGTGCCGTGCATGGTGAACAGCTGGTTGTACTGCTCCGGGGAGAGGAACTGCAGCCCCGGGCGGGCCAGCTCACCACGCATCACCAGCGCCATCGCACCGCCGATGAAGAAGAAGATGAACGAGGTGACCCCGTACATGATGCCGATCTGCTTGGCGTCGGTCTGCCGCAGCAGCTTCGCCAGCGCGGAACCCTTGACGGGGTGGTGGACCGGCCATGGGCGGGTCTGGATCGGCTTCGGCGCGAGGGTGGTCACCTGACGGCCTCCATGGGTCAAGGCGACGGCGGACACGGCATGCCGGTCGCCGATGGTGCGTCTGCGGGCAGAATAGTCTCCCTCCCCGGACGACGGGACCCCGGGTACCCGTCGAACCGGGTGGGACACACGTCACGGGTGGGGCGCACGAGGCGCCCCACCCGTGACGAGGGTTCACGAGGGCTCAGGCGCCCGGGACCTCCACCGGCGGGACGCCCGGCCGGGCGACCGTGAGGCCCGCCTCCCGCAGCGCCGCGACCGGCCACACGCCCCGACCGTCGACCACGATCGGGTACTCCAGCAGCTCGGCCAGGCGCTCCGGGGCCAGCGCCCGGTACTCGTCCCACTCGGTGCACACCACCACCGCGTGCGCGCCGGCCAGGGCGTCCTCCGCCTTGTCGCAGAACACCGCGTCCGGGTAGCGGTCGCGCACGTGGTCGAGCGCCACCGGGTCGTGCAGCCGCACCGTCGCCCCCTCGGCGCGCAGCGCGTCGATGATCTCCAGCGCCGGCGCCTCGCGGACGTCGTCGGTGCCCGGCTTGAACGCCACCCCGAGCACCGCGATCCGCTTGCCGGACAGGTTCCACAGCAGGCGACGCAGCTCCCGCATCGGCCACTGCCGCGCCTCCCGGTTGACCCGGTCGGTCTCCCGCAGCAGCCCGAAGTCGTACCCCAGCTCTGCGGCGATGTGCAGGAACGCCTTGACGTCCTTGGGGAAGCAGCTGCCGCCGTAGCCGAGACCGGCGTTGAGGAACGCCCGGCCGATCCGCCGGTCGAACCCCATGCCCTCGGCCACCGTGGTCACGTCGGCGCCGGCCAGCTCGCAGATCCGGGCGACCGCGTTGATGTAGCTGATCTTCATCGCCAGGAAGCCGTTGGAGGCGTGCTTGATCAGCTCGGCGGTACGCACGTCGGTGGCGACGTACGGGCACGGGTGCCGGTCGAGCAGCGGCTGGTAGAGCTCGCGCATCAGCCGGTGGGCGCGCTCGCTGTCGGCGCCCACCACGATCCGGTCCGGCCGCAGGGTGTCGGCCACCGCGGTGCCCTCCCGCAGGAACTCCGGGTTGGAGACCACGTCGTGGTGCAGCCCGTCCCGACGGGCCCGGCTCTCCAGGGTCAGCACGTGCCGGATCCGCTCGCCCGTGCGTACCGGCACGGTCGACTTCTCCGACACCACCACCGGGCCGGTGGCGTAGGTGGCGACGGCCGCCGCGGCCTGCTGCACGTAGGACAGATCCGGCGAACCGTCCGGCCTGGACGGCGTACCGACGCAGATGAACACCACGTCGGCGTCGCGGACCGGCGCCGCCGGGTCGGTGGTGAAGCGCAGCCGCCCGGACGCGGTGGTGGAGGCCACCAGCTCGGCCAGGCCCTCCTCGTAGAAGGGCACCTCGCCACGCAGCAGCGTCGCCACCTTGTGTTCGTCGTGGTCCATGCCGACCACGTCGTGACCCAGGTCGGCCATGCACGCCGCGGTGACCAGGCCGACGTGACCGACGCCGATGACGCCAACCTTCATCTACTGCCTCCCGCCTGCCTTACCCCCCGACCCTGCCGAGGCACCACTGTAGCGGCCGCCCGCTCGACGGTCGTCGGCCCGTCACCCGCCGTACGCGCACCGCACGCCGGCCTGACCCGACCGACGGGTACGGGTCAGACGGCCGAAGATGCCCGTGCCTCCGTACGCCAGGGTACGGCTGCGTACGGAGGCACGGGCCGGTTTGGCGACGGCCGGGGTGGGAGGATGCCCGGCCGTCGCGTGGGTAACGATCAGCGGTCCGGAATCCCCGGCGGTGGGAGACGGTCCTCGCCGGGCGGGCCGGGTGCGTGCGTCGGGTTGATCGGCCGGCCCGGCTCAGGTACCGGCACGAGCCCGCCCTGCCCCGGCGGCACCTCCGGCCACGGCGGCAGCTGCAGCGGCCGACCCGCCTGGTCCGCGACGTCCGGCAGCAGCTCCGCGCACATGTTTAGCACCTCCGACGGGTCCTGGATGCCGGTCATCTCCACCAACCGCCGCAGCGCCGGGACACCGACGTGCCAGGACCCCTCGGGGTCGGTGCGGTACTCGACGAGACCCGCCATCAGCAACGCACACAACTGCTTCACCTGGGCCGCGTCAGGCTGCCGCGGGGGGTCGGCGGGCGGCGCGGACGGCGCGGACGGCGTGGCCGGGGTGTCCCCGCCGGCGGCAGGCGAAGGGTGCCGGTCCTCGTCGACGAGGTGCGGCACGGTCGGCGTCGGCGCGCCCGGCGCGGCCCCGAGGTCGCGGTCCGGCCCGGTGCCGGGGGTCGGCAGCACCCCGGTCACCGCCAGTGCCACGCCGCCGGCCAGGACCACGGCCGTCGCGGCCGCCGCGGCCGCCACCTTGGCGGTCACCAGCCGCGCCACCACCGCCTGGAACATGGGCCGCCTCCTCGGTTGGGCGATGCGCTGTGGATGAGCAGCCCGGAACGCCGCCAGCACCGCGGCCTCGCCCGCCAGCTCGTCGGCCGTGGCCGGCGCGCTGGCCGCGGCGAGCAGCTCCGCCAGCCGGGTGTCCGGTGAGGCCACCGGATCCCCGGCGAGCAGACGCTCCACCGTCACCGGATCGTCGATCGGTGACCGCCGTGGCGCCCGGTGCCGCCCCCGGCCCGCGTTCCCGCGGCTGCTCATCTCATCCCTCTCAGCGTCGCCGTCCCCGGATGTGTTACCGCCGGCTCGTCCGACCGCGTCGGTGGCGCGTTTGTGGTCGGTGTCGGTCTGGGCGGGGTCGGCTCCGGCCCGGCCTCGTCCAGCATGGCCGCCAGCCGCCGCAGGCCCCGGTGGGTGGCGACCCGGACCGCGCCGGGCCGCTTGCCGAGCACCTTCGCGGCCGACACCGCGTCCAACCCCACCACCACCCGCAGCAGCACCGCCTCGGCCTGGTCCGGCGGCAGCCGCGCGATCAGCGCCAGCGCCCGGGCGGTGGACATGGCCGTCTCCGCGCCGTCGACCGGGTCACCGCCGCCCGAGGCCGGCAGCGCGTCGAACACCTCCCCCGGGGTCTCCACCGACGGCCGCCGGCGTACCCGCCGCAGGTGGTCCAGCGCGCGGTGACGGCCGATGGTCACCACCCAGGCCCGGAACGCCCGGTCGTCGCCGGTGAAGGAGGCGAGGTCGCGTACCACCTGCAACCAGGTCTCGGCGGCCACGTCGGCGGCGTCCTGGTCACCGACCAGCACCCGCAGGTAGCGGAGCAGTCCCGGCTGGACGCTCCGGTAGAGGTCGCGGAACGCCTGTTCGTCACCGGCTGCCGCCCGGTGCACGAGCGCCTCGGCCACGGTCACATCGTGCCCGGTGGGCCGGCGTCCTGCCACACCGCCACACCGGTGCCGACCGCGCAGGCAGCGGTGCCCGTCATTCCGGCGTACGCGTACCGGTGGGGCGTTCTTCTGCGGGCGCGCCGACGGTGCGCCGGAAGACCTCGGTGAAGAACCGGTGGTGCTGGTCGAAGGTGGGCCGCAGGGCGGCGAACTCCTCCGGGCTCACCCACCGCACCTCGGCCACCTCCCGGCCGTCGGGCACCGGCGTCTCCGGACCCGGGTGCGCCGTCCACCAGTGCAGCCGGAACACCCCGTCGTCGGTGTCGCACTCCCACACCTTGGCCACCGGCCGCACGGTGAGCCCCAGCTCCTCGCGCAGCTCCCGTACCACCGCCTCCGGCTGGGTCTCCCCCGGTTCGATCCGCCCGCTGGGCGGCATCCAGTAGCCGGGGCGGGCGGCGGCCGGCCCGCGCCGTACCACCAGGACGCGGCCGTCGCGGACGACGACCGCGACGACCGCCTGTGGCTGCGACGCGGGGTCGGACACGCCCGCCAGTGTAGGAAGGGTGCGGGCCGGGCGGCCGCGGCGACCCGGCGACGGGTTCCGGCCCCGGCGGGCCGGGGCCGGTCACTCGATGCGGCTGGCCACCGGGCTGGGCAGCTCCACGGTCCGCGTCACCGTGCACAGCCGGTCGTGGGAGCGGGCCACCGCCGCCGGGAGCACCTCCCGGGCGGCGTCGCCGGCCTCGCCCTCCGGGAACCGCACCCGGAAGGTGACCTCGATCCCGGTCAGCCGGTTGCCGGACCCGTCACGCACCTTGTCGGCCTCGACCACGATCTCGAACGACTCCGGCTCGGCGCGCCGGGAGGTGAGGGCGTCCACGTCCATCGCGGTGCAGCCGCCGATCGCCGCGAGCAGCGCCTCCACCGGGGTGAACGCCTGCGGGTCGCCGTCCGCGGTGGTGAGCAGGATCTGCCCGCCGCGCGGGTTGGTGGCCACGAACTGTCCGGGTGCGACGCGGTGCAGCCGCACCGACCGCCGGGTGTCGTCACTCATGCCCCTACCCTGCCACCGTCGGCGTACCACCGCGAGGGCGGCGGCGGCGCCTCCGGCCGCCGGCGTGGCCCGGCGCCCTCCGGTGACCCGGTGCCTACGGTGAGCGGGGTACGCAGGTCGCGGTCAGCACCAGTCCCCGTTCGATCATCCACCGGCCGGTCAGCGAGGACAGGGGCTGCCCGTCCACCTCCGGGCCGGGCACCAGCAGCCTGGCCTGGAACTCGCCGTCCGGCTTGATGGTCAGGGTCGCCTCCAGGAAGTCCAGCCACCGCCGCGCCAGCGGGAACCACACCTTGTATATGGACTCCTTGGCGCTGAACAGCACCTTCTCCCAGTGCACGGCGGGTTCGACGGCGGTGAGCTCGGCCAGCATCGCCTGCTCCTCCGGGCGTACCACCAGTTCGGACACCCCGGGCGGGAGCGTGCCGTGCGGTTCCGCGTCGATGCCCAGCGAGTGCAGCAGGTCGGCACGGGCGACGGCCGCCGCCCGGTAGCCGTCGCAGTGGGTCATGCTGCCGATCACCCCGTCCGGCCACCGGGGAGCGCCCCGCTCCCCGGTGACGATCGGCACCGGCGGGACCCCGAGCCGCGCCAGCGCCCGCCTCGCGCAGTGACGGACCGTCGCGTACTCGCGGCGGCGCTTCTCCACCGCCCGCGCCACCTGCGCCGCCTCCTCGGGGAAGAGCGCGACCGGGACGTCCTCGAACGCCTCCGCGCAGACCACCCCGTCGGGCAAGAGTGTCTCGATCATGTCGCCGGCTCCGCTACCGGGCGTCGGGGCGTGAACCCCGGTCGGTGATCCGCCAGGACCGGTCGCAACACCGGATCCGGCAGGCCGCGCCGCCGCCACTCCCGCGGGTAGCCGAGCGACACCTCGATGAACGGCACCCCGTCGTGCACGGTCACCCGCGGGATGTGCAGGTGCCCGTACACCACGGCGGCGACCGGGAACCGGGTGTGCCAGTCGGCGGTCAGCTCGGTGCCGCACCACTGGGCGAACTCCGGGTACCACATGATCCGGGTCGGCTCACGCAACAGGGGCCAGTGGTTGACCAGCACCAGCGGCGGGCCGTCGGCGCAGGCGGCGAGCCGTTGTCCGGTCTCCGCGACCCGGGCGTGGCACCACGCCTCCCGGCTCGGGTACGGATCGGGGTGCAGGAGGTACTCGTCGGTGCAGACCACCCCGCGGGCGTACGCCCGCTCCAGGGAGGCGGTCTTGTCGGTGGTGCCCGGGGTGAGGAACGAGTAGTCGTAGAGGAGGAACAGCGGCGCGATCCGCACCGGGCCGCCCGGTCCTGTCCATATCGGATAGTCGTCCTCCGGGGTGACCACGTCGAGCGCCCGGCAGCGGCGGACCAGTTCCTCGTACCGCTCCACGCCGCGGAGGGTGCACGGATCCCGGTTGGTGGTCCACAGCTCGTGGTTGCCCGGCACCCACACCACCTTCTCGAACCGTTGGCGGATCGACGCGAGCGTCCGTTCGACATCATCCATACGTTCCGCAACATCGCCGGCGACGATCAGCCAGTCGCCGGGGTGCTCCGGACGCAGGGAGTCGACGAGCTCCCGGTTCTCCGCGTAGGTGACGTGCAGGTCGCTGACGGCCAGCAGCCGGGGACGGTCTCTCATCGCCTGCGACCCTAGTCGCGTACCGTCGCCGTCGTTGCACGAGGCGTATTACCCGCCGGTCACATCGCCACCTGCCCGCAACTGCGGCGAAGTTGTCGTCTCGATGGCTTGTTCGGCGACAACTTCGCCGCAGTTGGCGCGCGGAGGGACCGACGCAGGGGTGCCCTCGGGCGGAGGGACGAGGGCCGCGCCGGACGTTCGGCCATAATTTTCCATGTAGTTGCTCGTTTTCCCGAGACAGGCCTGGCGTCGGTGGCGGTCACGTGCTGTCCTCGAGTCCGACCCATATGGACGGACCTACGGGGGGTTGACCGACGGTGTACGACCACCGGTACACGGCGACGTACCTCGACTGCGTCAAGCGCTACGAGAAGCGACCGGAGATCCTGGCCGCCCTGCAGAGCGCCCTGCAGGAGCTGGCGGTCCAGCCGTTCGGCAACCCCAAACTCCAGACCCACCGGGTGAAGCGGGCGCAACCCAACACGTTCACCTCGTACGTCGGCAACCAGGGGCACCGGCTCATCTGGCGGCGGGTCGGCAACGTCATCATCCTGCTGCTGTTCGGCGAGCACGACCCGGTCTACCGGCGGGCCGAGCGGCTGCGGCTGGAGATCGACGACACCGCCAACGTCCTACGGGTCCTCGACGAGGACCCGGTCACCGAGCGGCCGGTCGTCTACGAACAGCGCCGCCGCCTGGAGGGCCGCCTGTTCATGGCCTGGAACGACCGGACCCTCGCCGGGTTCGGCTTCGAACCCCAGGAGATCACCGTGCTGCGGCAGCTCGACGACGAGGACGACCTCGTCGCCCTCGAGGGCCGGATGCGCCAGGAGGCCTGGGAGAAGGCGATGAACCTCCATCTGTACGGCCATCCGGACGGGCCGGAGGCCGCCCTGGCCGCGAGCGTCGCCGAGGAGACCACCGACGCCGACTCCTCCGGCACCGACGCGACCGAGGACGACGACCCGGCGATCGTCGCCGCACTCGCCGACGCCGAGCGCAGCCGCGAGCTGCCGTCCGTACCCGCCGACCGGCTGGCCGACCTGCTCTCCCGGCCGATCGAGGACTGGATGGTCTACCTCGACCCCGGGCAGGAGGACCTGGTGGCCCGGGTGTTCCACGGCCCGGCGCGCATCCGCGGCGCGGCCGGCACCGGCAAGACCGTGGTGGCGCTGCACCGGGCCCGCCGGCTGGCCCGCGCAGGCCGACGGGTGCTGTTCACCACCTACGTGCGCACCCTGCCCGACGTCTACCGCCGCCTGTTCCACCGGTTCGCCCCCGAGGAGCGCAACCTCGTCGAGTTCGCCAACGTGCACCGGTGGGCCACGGCGTACCTGCACCGCAACGGGGTGCACCCGCGGGTGGACCTCGCCGCGGCCGACGCCGCCTTCCGCGCCGCCTGTGACGCCGCGCTCGCCGACGGGCGCCCCCTGGCCGCCGCCGGGCTCACCCCCGCGTACCTGCGGCAGGAGATCGACTGGGTCATCAAGGGCCGGGGAGTCACGGGCCTCGACGACTACCTCGCCCTGTCCCGCGACGGGCGCGGCACGCCGCTGCCGCGCGAGCTGCGGTACGCCGTGTGGGAGCTGTACGAGGCGTACCAGGCGGGGCTGGCCGAGCGCGGGGTGGTCGACTTCAACGACCTGCTCGCCATGGCGTACGACCTGGTGCGTGCCCGTGCGCCGGAGGACGGCCCGGTCTACGACGCGGTGATCGTCGACGAGGCGCAGGACCTCACCGAGCAGGCGGTCCGACTGCTCGCGTCCCTTGTGGACATCACCACGGACGACTGCCTGCTGCTGGTCGGCGACGGGCAGCAGTCGGTCTACCCGGGCGGGTTCCACCTGGGCGCGGTCGGCGTGGACGTGCGCGGCCGCTCCCACGTGCTGACCCGCAACTACCGCAACACCGCGCCCATCTACCGGCTGGCGGCCGCGGTGGTGGCCGGCCGGCCGTTCGACGACGGCGACGAGACGCTCCGGATGGAGCGGGGCGAGGTGGAGCTGGTCCGCGAGGGGCCGCCGGCCACGGTGGTGGCGGCCACCGACCGGGAGGAGCACGACCTGGCACTCGCGGCCGCGATCGAGGAGGCGGTCGCCTCCGGCACCGGCCCTGGCGACCTGGCGGTGCTCGTGCCGACCAACTCGGCCGCCGAGCGGTACGCGGCCGTCATCGCGGAGTGGGGCTTTGCGACCCAGCAGCTGCACCGCTACGACGGTACGCCCGAGCCGAAGGTCAAGGTCGGCACCTACCAGCGGGCCAAGGGTCTGGAGTTCAAACGGGTCTTCCTGCCGCGGCTGGACCCGGAGGGGCTGCGGGAGACGCGGGGCGTCGACGAGGACGACGCCTCGTACGCCGAGCGGATCGACCTGCTGCGTCGGCAGCTGTTCGTGGCGATGACCCGGGCCCGTGACCGGTTGTGGCTGGGCTGGGTCGGGTCACCGAGCAGCCTGCTGCCGGCCGACCTCGCCGGACCGACGGGAGGGGCGGTCGCCACCGGCTGAGAGGTCGACGTCTGCCGCCGGGGGCGCCTCTCTCCCTCCCACCGCAACTGCGGCGAAGTTGTCGTCTCGATGGCTTGTCAGGCGACAACTTCGCCGCAGTTGTCGAAAAC
>CAZSNW010000108.1:0-9041 GCA_964608245.1 uncultured Micromonosporaceae bacterium | reverse complement strand
GACCGGCCCGACGTCATCTACAAGACCGAGAAGGCGAAGTTCCAGGCGGTGGTCGAGGACATCGTGGAGCGCCACAAGAAGGGCCAGCCGGTGCTGGTCGGCACGGTCTCGGTGGAGAAGTCGGAGATGTTGTCGGCCATGCTCAAGCGCCGGGGCGTGCCGCACAACGTCCTCAACGCCAAGTACCACGCCCGTGAGGCGGAGATCATCGCCCAGGCCGGCCGGCTCGGCGCGGTCACGGTGGCGACCAACATGGCCGGTCGTGGGACCGACATCCTGCTCGGTGGCAACCCCGATTTCCTGGCCGCCGCCGAGGTGCGGCACCAGGGGATCGACCCGGAGGAGGATCCGGAGAAGTACCAGGCTGCCCTCGAGGAGTCGCTGCGCAAGTGGCGCGAGGTCTGCGCCGAGGAGGCCAAGAAGGTCGTCGCCCTCGGTGGACTGTACGTGCTGGGCACCGAGCGGCACGAGTCCCGGCGGATCGACAACCAGCTCCGCGGTCGCTCCGGCCGGCAGGGTGACCCGGGCGAGTCGAGGTTCTACCTTTCGCTGCAGGACAACCTGCTGCGCCGGTTCCGGGCCAGCGCGGTCGAGGCGGTCATGGACCGGCTCAACATCCCCGAGGACGTGCCGATCGAGTCCAAGCTGGTCACCCGTCAGATCAAGGGCGCCCAGGCGCAGATCGAGTCCCTGAACGCCGAGGCACGCAAGAACCTGCTCAAGTACGACGAGGTCCAGCAGCAGCAGCGGCAGGTGATCTACGCCGAGCGGCGGCGGGTCCTCAACGGGGAGAACCTCCGGCCGCAGATCCGCAACATGATCGAGGACGTCGTCTCCAGCGTGGTCGCGGAGACGACGTCCACCGGGTACGCGGAGGACTGGGACCTCGACGACCTGTGGAGGCGGCTGAGCCAGACCTACCCGGTCCGGCTCACCGTCGACCAGCTGCTGGAGGAGGTCGGCGGCGAGCGCAGCGCGCTGGACGCCGAGATGGTGACGCGGCGGGTGGTCGAGGACGCGCTGGCGGCCTACGAGGCGCGGGAGGAGGAGTTCGGCGCCGAGATCATGCGGCACCTGGAGCGGATGGTGCTGCTGAACGTGATCGACCGCAAGTGGCGCGAGCACCTCTACGAGATGGACTACCTCCGGGAGGGCGTGGGACTGCGCGCGTACGCGCAGCGTGACCCCGTGGTGGAGTACCAGCGAGAGGGTTACGCGATGTTCCAGGCCATGCTGGAGGACATCAAGCGCGAGACCGTGCGGCTGCTGTTCGTGGCCCAGGTGCGGCGCGTGGAGGACCAGGCCCGCCCGGCCGCGCGCGGGCCGATGCCGGTGCAGGGCCTGCCCACGGCCCCGCGGATGACCAACCTGCGATACGTCTCGCCGACGATCGACGGTGCCGCCGGCCAGGGCGCGGTCGCGGTGGAGAGCGAGCAGGACCGGACCGCCGCCCCGGCGCTCGGGCTGGGTGGCCCGGTGACGCGTCCTCCGGCGGGCGGCCGGCCGCGGCCCGGTCCGGCGGCCGGCCGCCGTCAGGCGGCGCCCGGCCAGGTCGTCGGCACCGCGCCGTCCCGGAACGCGCCCTGCCCGTGCGGCTCGGGCAAGAAGTACAAGCGCTGCCACGGCGCGCCCGGGGCCGCCTGAGCCTCGCCGGCCCACCGCCGGTCGGGCGTCTGCCGGGGGTGGCCGGTGCCAGGGTGCTCGGTCAGAGGATCCGGGCCGCCGTGCACCGCCACCCGCCCGGCAGCTTCTCGATCCGGAACGCCGCCGCCTGACCGTGGACGGCCGTCGGGTCGCCCGCGCGGGTCGCCGTGGCCCGCGCCGGTGACGCGCCCGGGTGCCCGCGGTCGTCGACCGTGGCCAGCACCAGGCTGATCTCGGCGACCCCGGGCCGTGGTTCACACACCCGCATCCGCCGCACGGTGAGGCGGCCCGGACGGCCGTCGGCGGAGCGCCGCCCCAGCCGCCTCATCGCGTCCACCATTTCCTGGTGGACGGCGGGCGCGGCCGTGGGTGTGGCGAGCCGCCACGCGTGGCTGGGCGGCCGGTACCCGTTGAAGATCTCCATCACCGTCTGGACGAACCGCACCGCGGCGAACCTCGTCGACGGCGTCACCACCAGCGGCGGGGCGGCGGGTGGCGGGGGGACCGGCCCCGGGTCCGCGGTCGCTCCCCGGAGCGGTGGCACCGGGTCGCCGCCGGCGGCGTCCCCGGACCCGGTCCCGGCGGCCGGCCACCGCCGGTCGGGGCGCCGCGGCGCGAGCAGCGGCGGCTGGGCGGCGGCCAGCGGGTCGGGCGCCAGGCCGTCGAGGTAGGGCGGGTCCAGGGCGGGGACCTCCCGCAGGCGTACGCGGTCGGGGGCCAGCGGCGGCGACATCAGGGGCATGGACTCCTCCCGGCGGGGTGGGTCACCGTCGGTGACACATGATCTTGCGTTTGCTTTCGTTTGCTTCCGGTCAAGGATGATAGACCGTCGAGGCCCCGGATCAACACCCCGAGTCACCAAGACGTCACACTCGAGAGAGGACGGAGCCGTCCACGCAGGCAGCGGTCGTCGGGCGGCCAGCGCCGCCCGTGCGACGGTCGTGACGGTCGGACGAGGGTCACCGGCCGGGGAGGGGCAGCCGGCGCCGACGGCCCGGCCGGACGCGCCGGTCAGTCGTCGTCGGCGCGGTCGACCAGCGGATTCTCACGCACCCAGGCGGCGGTCTCGGCGTACTTGCGCTGGATGTACTCCTCCAGCGCCGCCCGCTCCACGCGCCACTGACCCCGGCCGCCGATCTTGATCGCGGGCAGCTCCCCCGACCGGACCATGTGGTAGACCTGCGACTCCGACACGTTCAGCTCTTCGGCGACATCGGACAGCAGCAGGAACCGGGGTGCCACTGCTTCAGTTTGCCACCGTTTGCTTGTCGACAGCGACACGCCCGACCGGCCGGACGGGATCCCGGGCACACCCGTGGTGTACTGACCAGATGAGCCGAACGGCGCGTGTCTATCTGCCCGGCACCCTGGCGACCCTCGACCAGCTGCGTGAACACGGCCGGGTGGAGTCCCCCACCGCCCACGCGGTCACCCCCGCGCTGCGCGAGTGGTACACCGATGCCGACGCGGAGGAGCTCGAGTACGCCGCCTACGCCCGGGCCGCCCGGGACTCCCTGCGGCTGCTGAGCCGCCACCCCGATCTGCCCCGCCGGCGGGTGGTCATCGCCGCCGACGCGCCCCTGACCGCGGCCGACCTGCCGCTGGGCAGCAGCGAGGTGCAACTGACCGGACCGGTGCCGCTGTCCGCGGTGGTCGCCATCCACGTCGACGGCCGGACCGCCGAGCCGGACGTCGCGGCCGCCGTGGACGCCCTGGCCGCGGCCGACGCCGGGGACCACCAGGCCCAGCTCGCGGTGGCCGCCGCCGAGGACCACGAGCTGGAGTGGTACGACGTCAGCGAGCTGGACCGGATCGAGTAGGCGGCACGGCCGACAGGTCAGGCCCCGCCGCTGTCCGTGGCGTCGGCCCCGGCGGCTGCGGTGCCGGCGGGCGCGCTGTCGGCCGGCGCGGTGTCGGCCTCCGGGCGCTTGATCGTCCGGCCGACCAGCAGGGTGGCCGTCAGCGCCCCGGCGAACAGCACCACCAGCGCGTGGTTGAACCGGGCGTCCGCCAGGTAGTCCAGGGCCACCAGATCGGCCCCGCTGACCCGGGCGACCAGGTCCACGAACCGCGCCCCGCCCACGCGCGTGACCGGTTCGGCCAGCACCGCCAGCGCACCCGCGGTCGCCCCGGCCACCGGGTACGCCGGCCAGCGCGCCGGCCACCGGGACGACGGGCCGACCGTCGGGTCGCTCCGCGCGTACCGGCGACGCAGGTACGCGTACGCCAGCACCCCGGCCACCGCGCCGGCGAGCAGGGCGCTGGCGAGCAGCACCCGGCCGCTGGCGGCCAGCACCGCCTGCGGGGTGTCCCCGCCGCCGAACAGACTCCGCAGCGGGGCGGCGAACCGGGAGACGACCCAGCTGGTCAGGGTGGCGCCGAGCGCGCCCGCCAGCCCGGCCGCGGCCACCGGCGGCGGGGGCAGGGCCGACAGCAGACCGCCCAGCGTCGCGGCGACCAGCAGCGCCAACGCCGCCGCCCGGATCCCGGGCAGGTCGGCGTACCCCGTCCACACGCGCGCGGCCAGCGCCGCCCCGACCAGCAGGCCGGCCAGCGTGCCGAGGAGCATCCGCCACGGCAGGGGCCGCGGGCCGGCGGTCCGCCGGACGGAGAAGCCGGCCGCGGCCAGGCCGAGGCCCCACCCGGCGAGCAGCGTCGCTCCGACCATCCGGGGCAGCTCCATGGCGGCGCGTACCACGTCGAGCGGGTCGTCCGTCGGGGAGTCGCCGATGGTCAGCCGGGCGGCGGTCACCGAGGCGAGCAGCCACAGCGCCGCGAGCAGGGCGAGCAGGTTCGCACCCGGCGCGGCCCGGACCACGCGCCGCGCCGCCGCCGGGTCGGTGTCCGTCGAGTCCGCCCGGTCCGTGCGTTCCGCCGCGGCCGGCCTCGCCGGCCGGGTCACCGTCGCGTCGCCGCCGTCCGTCACGGGTCACCCCCGTCCCTCGGTCTGCCCCCACCGAGCGTACGCGCCCGCGTCCGGATCTCCGCACCGGCGGCCTGGTCCGTACGGCGGGGTGCATGGGAGGATACGAGGCGTGCTCGCCGACGACGTCGAGACAGGGAGGCTGTGATGGACGCCGTCTTCACCGTTCCCGAGCCACGCAACGAGCCGGTCCGTGACTACGCACCCGGGAGTCCGGAGGCCGCCAGTCTGCAGCGCAAGCTGGCCGAGCTGTCGGGCATCACGCACGACCTGACGGCGACGATCGGCGGCGAGCAGCGGCCCGGCGGTGGGGAGCCGATCAACGTGGTCATGCCGCACCGGCACCGGCACGTCCTCGGGGTGATCCACAACGCCACCCAGCAGGACGCCCGGGCGGCGCTGGCCGCGGTCAAGGAGGCGGGTCCCGCCTGGCGGGCGATGTCGTTCGAGGACCGGGCGGCGATCTTCCTGCGCGCCGCGGACCTGCTCACCGGGCCGTGGCGGGACACCCTCAACGCCGCCACCATGCTCGGGCAGTCCAAGTCGGTGTACCAGGCGGAGATCGAGGCGGCCTGCGAGTTCGCCGACTTCCTGCGCTTCAACGTGTACTTCGCCCGTCGGCTGCTGGCCGAGCAGCCGATCTCGGTGCCGGGGGTGTGGAACCGGATCGACCACCGGCCGCTGGAGGGCTTCGTCTACGCGGTCACGCCGTTCAACTTCACCGCCATCGCCGGCAACCTGCCCGCCGCGCCCGCGCTGATGGGCGTACCGGTGATCTGGAAGCCGTCGCCCACCCAGCAGCTGGCCGCCCACTACACGATGCGGCTGTTCGAGGCGGCCGGGCTGCCGCCCGGGGTGATCAACATGCTGCCGGGCGACGGGATCGCGGTCTCCGAGGTGGTGCTGCGCGACCCGGACCTGGCCGGCATCCACTTCACCGGGTCCACCCAGACGTTCCAGATGTTCTGGCGGACGGTCGGGGAGAACATCACGCTCTACCGCAACTACCCGCGGCTGGTGGGGGAGACCGGCGGCAAGGACTTCGTGATCGCCCACACCAGCGCCAACCGGGACGCGCTGCTGACCGCGCTGATCCGGGGCGCGTTCGAGTACCAGGGTCAGAAGTGCTCGGCCGCCTCCCGCGCGTACATCCCGCGGTCGATCTGGGAGAGCGGCTTCCGCGACCGGCTGGCCGCCACCGCGGAGGAGATCACCTACGGCGACGTGGCCGACTTCCGCAACTTCGGCGGCGCCCTCATCGACGCGAGGGCGTTCGCCAAGAACGCCGCCGCCCTGGAGCGGATCAAGGCCTCCGACTCCTGCACGGTGATCGCCGGCGGCACCTGCGACGACAGCGAGGGGTACTTCGTGCGCCCCACGGTGGTGGAGTGCACCGACCCGGAGCACGAGGTGTTCACCACCGAGTACTTCGGTCCGATCCTCGCGGTGTACGTCTACGACGACGACCGGTTCGAGGACGTCGTGCGGCAGGCCGAGTCGGTGGCGCCGTACGCGCTGACCGGGTCGGTGTTCGCCGACGACAAGCGGGCCGCGGCGTGGGCCACCGAGGTGCTGCGGTACGCCGCCGGCAACTTCTACCTCAACGACAAGCCGACCGGCTCGATCGTGGGGCAGCAGCCGTTCGGCGGTGCCCGCGCCAGCGGCACCAACGACAAGGCGGGTGGTTGGCAGAACCTGGTCCGCTGGGTCTCGCCACGGACGATCAAGGAGACGTTCGTCCCGCCGACCGACTACCGCTACCCGCACATGGGCTGACGGGTACGCGAGACGAACGAGACGACACGCGGATCGGCGGTATGGACAATGAGTGGAATTGACGTATACGGCGGGTACACGGAACCGTCCTTCGGTGAGCAGGGCGGCAAGCTCACCTACGGCGACTACCTGGCCCTGGACCGGGTGCTGAACGCGCAGATCCCGGCGTCGGACCCACCGGCCCACGACGAGCTGCTGTTCATCGTGGTCCACCAGGTGTACGAGCTGTGGTTCAAGCTCATCCTGGCGGAGCTGACCGACGCCCGGGACCGGATGCTCGAGGGTGAGACCCACGTGCCCCGGCTGCGGCTGCAGCGGTGCCTCACCGTGGAGCGGGTGCTCGTCGCGCAGGTCGACGTGATCGACACCATGGCCCCGCAGGACTTCCTCGTCTTCCGGCACCGCCTGGCGCCGGCCTCCGGCTTCCAGTCGGTGCAGTTCCGGGAGATCGAGTTCCTCTCCGGCCTGAAGGACCCGGACTTCGTCCGCCGGTTCCGCGGGCTGACGGACGCCGAGCGCAGCCGGCTGGAGACCCGGCTCGCCGAGCCGAGCCTGTGGGACGGGTTCCTCGCGGCGCTGCGGCACGCCGGGTTCAGTGTCGACACCGAGGAGCAGCGCTTCGCCGCGTACGACCAGATCGTGCACGACCGGAAGAACTTCGGTCACCTGTGGGATCTGGCCGAGGCGCTCGTGGGGCACGACCAGGCGTGGTCGCTGTGGCGGGCGCGGCACGTGCTCATGGCCGAGCGGCAGATCGGCACCAAGCCGGGTACCGGCGGCTCCAGCGGCACCTCCTACCTGCGGACCCGGGTGGACCTGAAGTTCTATCCGGAGCTGTGGGAGCTGCGCAGCCGCATGTGACGACGCACCACCGTGCACAGCGGAACCGGCGGGCCGTCCACGTGGACGGCCCGCCGGTCTTTCGTGTGGGCACCGCGGAGGCGCGCGGAGACCCTCCGCCGTGGGTGACCGGAGTGGACGGCGGGTGCGGTGTGCACTGTGGGGATTGTGTGACCAACGCGACCGGAGTGGTCGCTGTGGACTGAACAGGTACCGGTGTGCGCTTAACCACATGAGGGCGCACGGGTGGCGCGCCGGTTTGGTCCGCTGGACGGCACGTCTGGGCGGATGTGGTGGCTGTTGCACCGGTGAGGTGATCGCCGGTGTGTGACGGTACCGCGACGCGTCGTTTCCGGTTGGCGGATCCGGACCGCGTCACGCCGCCGGGTGAGCCTCCTGTTACAGATATGACCTGGTCAGACGCTTGTTACTGGTGAGACACTTCACCGGTCCCGGCCAGACAGTCGGCCGTTGACGGTACATAATAGAGGCTACTGTAGAAGTTATCGGAAATAGTGGACATGACGTCAGAGGGGTGGCAACGTATAAATCATGGCTGAGAGTGAAATCAACGCAACAGCGGCGGCGCTGCTGGGGCTGCTCCACGAGGGTCAGATGACCGGCGGGCAGCTCATGGCCGCTGCCGAGGAACGGCTGGGTCGCTACTGGTCCATGACCCGCAGCCAGGTGTACCGGGAGCTGCCGGCGCTGGCTGAGAAGGGTTACGTGAAGCCCGGCAAGCCCGGTCCGCGGGCCAGCCAGCCGTACTCGATCACCGCCGCCGGTCGCCGCGCCTTCCAGCGGTGGCTGGCGGAGACACCGAGCCGCGACGCCCTGCGCAACTCGGTTGCCCTCCGGGTGGCCTTCGGGGACAAGCAGACCCCGGAGCAGCTGAAGGAGCTGCGGGAGTACGCGGTGGAGTACCACACCGAACAGTTGGCCCGGGCGCGCGACCAGGCGCGTGAGGCGCGGAAGGAGGGTGACGAGTTCGGAGCCGCGGCGCTGGAGTTCGCGATCAACTACAACAAGGCCGCGCTCAACTGGCTGAAGAGCCTCCCGGTCCCGTCGTCGTGAGCGGCACCGCCTCGGCGCGAAAGGGGGGCGACACACCGGGGGCACGCGGCGCATCCACGCCGCGTGCCTGTCGGTCTGTCCGCGGCGTGACAGCCGGGCGCCGCGAGCCGGTCGGTCCCGGGCGGCGTACTGTGGTATGACGTGAAGCCCACCGACTACGCCGAAGAACTCCGCCGCCTGGATGCGACGCTGCGCAACGTCGAGCTGGCTCTCGACCTGGACGCGCTCCGACAGCGCCGTGCGGAACTGGAGGAGCAGGCGGCCGCCCCGAACCTGTGGGACGACCAGGCGCGCGCCCAGGAGGTGACCTCCCAGCTGTCCCGGGTCAACTCGGAGATCGCGCACCTGGAGTCGCTGCGGCGCCAGCTGGACGACGCCCGGGTGCTGCTGGAGCTCGCCGAGTCCGAGCACGACGCCGCGTCCCTGGCGGAGGTGGGCGCGGAGATCGCCAGCCTCACCAAGGCGATCACCGAACTGGAGACCCGCACCCTGCTCGCCGGCGAGTACGACGCCCGCGAGGCGGTGGTGGCCATCCGCGCCGGCGCCGGTGGGGTGGACGCGGCCGACTTCGCCGAGATGCTCATGCGCATGTACCTGCGGTGGGCGGAACGGCACGGCTACCCGACCGAGGTCTACGACGTCTCGTACGCGGAGGAGGCCGGCATCAAGTCGGCCACGTTCGTGGTGAAGGCGCCGTACGCGTACGGCACGCTCTCGGTGGAGGCCGGCACCCACCGGCTGGTGCGGATCAGCCCGTTCGACAACCAGGGGCGGCGGCAGACCA